>CAMOKN010000331.1 GCA_946617595.1 uncultured Clostridia bacterium | reverse complement strand
TTATAATGCGATTCCTTTCATAAATGCAGACGGCTATCATAGTAAGACAATCGCATATTCTTTATGGCATATTTTCAGAATTGAGGATATTGTCGCGCACACGCTGATAAATTGCGATGAACAGATATTCTTTTCAGGCAATTACAAAGAGCGAATCAAATCCCCTATTATCACAACAGGAAACGAGCTTGTAAAGAACGATATTGCTGATTTTTCAAAGCAATTAGATATAAATGAACTATATTCATATATTTCGGAGGTCAAAGAAAGTACCGAAGCAATCCTGCGTGAACTGCCTTATCAAATGCTGAAACAAAGAATACCGCGGGAACGCCGAGAAATCCTGCAAAAACTGAATGTTGTAAGCAGTAACGAGAATGCGACGTGGCTGATTGACTATTGGTGCGACAAAGATATTCGGGGCTTGATACAGATGCCATTTTCAAGACATTGGATAATGCATATAGAGGCAAGTTTGCGTATTGAGAATAAAATACGTAAATGACAGAGATTCTGTTATAAATTATAAAGATTCCAAAATGGGTCTTGAACTGCCAATACCCATTTCTGAGATCTCAGATTACGATTTAAGAGCCCCTTTTGTTTCAGAAAGTGGCTAAGGAGTCTTATGAATTAAGGAAAATATTGAGGTCGAGGTTTAAGCTGTTTATAAATTTTAAGGGAGAAAGGCAAATCGGAGTTTGACGAAAGAATATAAAACTATATTGTTGATTGATGAATGGGGAAAAAATCGTCATGATTGAAAAATTGTATGAAAAATATCTGATAGAATGTTCAAACAACTCAATACTAGAAGCTGTAGCATTTGAATTATTTAAAGAAAAGATATGTGATAAATTATCTGATATGAACAGCATTGCTATTGATAATGGAGTTGATGAACAAGGTGTTCTATACTATTCTTTATGGAGTAATGATGGAATTCAAACTTGCAATGTGCCCGTGTATGGGTATTATGCTTCATCAGAAAAGACCCTGTCAAAATTATTCTGTAAACTATCAGACACAGTAATAAGTAATGGTGATACAAAATTTCAAATAAATCTGTATGCTCATGATTATGAAGCATTAGCATTGTTTTCAATGATGCAATTTGGCTATATTTACGAGCAAGGCAGACTTGAAATTACAGATTATCCTTACCAATTTAACGATACATATACAATTAAGACTTTAGAAAAAGATGAGATTGAAAAACGCTGGGATGTAATATGGATAACGACAGATGCAATAATAAAACATTTAAAACAGGCACCTGTTTTTTATCCAGGTCATGAATTTACAGAGCAGGTATACAAAGAATTTTTTATGGATTCAGAGACGAATCTTCATATTGCTCTTTCAAAGGATGATGAAATAATTGGAATGATAGAAAGTAATAGTGAATCAGATGTGTTTGCTTTTCATAGCACCATATCGGTAAATGTAGGGGAAATATATGTGATGCCGAAATATAGAGGAAGTTCTCTTTCTAAAGATTTGCTTCAATTTGTTATTGAACATGAAAAACAAAAGGATGCCAGATATCTATGGGTTGGACACGGAACGGCTAATCCGAATGCACGAGGATTCTGGAATAAATATTTTAAGACATATCAATATGAACTTGTAAGAACAATCAAAAATATTAAGTTTACAAATTCAGTTTGATAAATTCGGGTTTGTTGAAGTGAGCGATATGAGGGTCGTATGTTTTTTATCGGAATTAGTAAGGTGTTTTCAACAAAAGACGATCGGCAATATGAAACGATCGGTGCTTTTTGGGATGAATTTTCCAGAAAATATGGAAGAGAAAACCTCAGAGGTTTAGGCTATAACTGGACAACTGATACGATTGAATATGTCATCGGGCTGAAGCATGGTGTTATAGAAAACGCAAATTGTTCTGTAGCTTTGCCGGATTCAGGATGGGTTTCCGTTAAAGGAAAAACAGCAGAATTAGGTCTGATTTATCAAGAAATCTATGCCAAAGGAATTCTTACATATGAGATCGAAGCTTTTACTGCTGAAGGCGAATGTGAGGTTTTGTATTATAGATAGTTTCCGGTTTGGGCGTAGGTGATGGAAGTAAAGATCAATGTGTGAAAAGACAAAAATGGATATACATATTCAACTTGCAGATATGCAATTTATTGATAGCTGCATAGAAATTCTGCAAAATTCGGATTTAGGGAAAGCGTATTTCAGCGATTATGAAAAAGCATCTGATATGCTTACATATGCAGTCGGACAAAAAAACGTATATGTTGCATTGGATGAAAATGAGAAATGTCTGGGCTTTATTTACTACATGACAAATGGTGTCTTTGGAAGTTATCCATATCTTCATATTGTTGCAGTAAAGGAAGAATACAGAAGTTGTGGTATCGGTAAACAGCTGATAAAGTATTTTGAGGACAATGCTTCCGATTCTTCTTCGACAAAATATTTTTTAACTGTAGATGATTTTAATCCGAGAGCAAAGAAATTATATGAAAATCTGGGATATAAGTGTGTTGGACAACTGCCTGATTTTTATAAAAAGGGGATTAATTGCTATCTGATGATGAAAAGAAGAGGGTAAATAATTCTTGGATTTTGTGTTTATGGGTTATTTAGAAATTGAACCGGGAGATAAATTATGTACACTATTCTGCTGACTATACAATGTATAAATATTCTTGCGCTTTTTATAGAGTGTGTTGCAGTGTTCCGCAGCCGCAAGACGGAGCTGCACAGTTATTTGTTTTTAAGCTGTGCAGCTCTGCTGATAAACAATTTAGGTTATCTGCTGGAGCTTGAAGCTCGTACCGTCGAAGCCTATACAACAGCGTTGCGGCTGTCATACGCGGGCAGAATATGGATTGCGTTATTTCTGTTTCTTTTCACTGCTGAACTGTGCGGAAGGAAGCTGCCGGCTGCTGCAAAGTATGCTTTTATTGCAATACACGCGGGGATATATATTTCGGTGCTTACACTCGACCGGAACGATTTGTTTTACACAAATTACGAGTTCACATCGAACGGGCAGTTCCCACAGTTCACCCACGGCAACGGAATATTGCATAAAGTGTTCACGATTATACAGTTAGCGTATATAATTGCAGGTGTGACGATGCTCTTCGTGTCGTTATACAATGAAAAATCAAAGGCGGCAAAAAAGCGCGTACTAATGGTCATATTTGCAATTATTGCCGAGAGCGCATTTTATGTCGTGCAAATATCTGGCATATTCGCTGAAATAACACAGGTCTATGACATCACTATGATCGGATATTCCATAGGCACGATATTTATGTTTGTGGCAATATTCCGCTGTGATCTTCTCGGAACGAGCGAGATCGCGCGGGAATTTATGATAGACAGGCTTTCAGAGGGCATAATTGCTGTGGATAATGACGGCGTTGTTCAGTATTTCAATGAGCCTGCAAAGCGGCTCTATCCGGAGCTGACAATGTTGTCGGAAAAGATACCGCCCGAAGTCATAAATGCCGTCCGTGACAGCGAAAATATCACGCTTGACGAACATATCTACAAGGTGGAGCAGAACCCGCTGATGCGCGGTGGAGAGAGCTTCGGGACATTGTATGCGCTTGTTGATGAAACGGAGCATATCCGGTATATGCAGGAGCTTGAAAAGCAGAAAAGTCGTGCCGACAGCGCAAATCAGGCAAAAAGCGCATTTCTTGCGAATATGTCTCATGATATCCGCACTCCGATCAACGCAGTGCTGGGAATGAACGAGATGATACTTCGTGAGTGCGACGACAGCGATATTCTGGGATACTCCGAGAAAATACGCAGTTCGGGAAATACGTTGCTCGGGCTGATAAACGACATTCTCGATTTCTCTAAGATCGAAGCCGGAAAGCTTGACATAATCCCTGTAGATTACGATCTTACCTCGGTACTCAACGACCTTGTGAGCATGATACAGCTTCGCGCCGAAGCAAAGGGACTTACGCTTGAAACAAGGTTTGACGGGAATATACCGAAGCTGCTGCACGGTGACGAGATACGAATAAAGCAGATAGTCACCAACATTCTCACAAATGCAGTAAAATACACTGAAAAAGGTTCGGTGACATTTGCGCTGACCTACGAAAAGCTCTCAGAAGAGTCCATACTGCTGAAAGTCAGCGTTTCAGACACGGGTATAGGAATAAAGCAGGAGGATATCCCGAAGCTGTTCTCGGCATTCGACCGGATAGAGGAAGAGCGCAATCGCAGCATTGAAGGGACCGGTCTCGGAATGAGCATAACGCAGCGGCTCCTCGCAATGATGGGCAGCAGACTTGAGGTTGCCAGCGAATACGGAAAGGGTTCTGAGTTCTCGTTTGCCATAGAGCAGAAGGTTATCAGTTATGAGCCTGTTGGTGACTTTGAGGAAGCTCTGCGCCGTTCCATTGCAAACCGTAAGAAGTACCGCGAAAAGTTCACGGCTCCCGACGCACATATTCTCGTTGTCGATGATACGCCGATGAATCTCGAAGTGTTTGTGAACCTGCTGAAAAAGACACTTGTGCGGATAGACACGGCAGAAAGCGGAGCGGAATGTATCGCGCTCGCGGCAAAGAAAAAATACGATGTTATTTTCCTCGACCACATGATGCCGGACAAGAACGGGATAGAAACGCTGAAAGAACTGAAAGCGTCGGCTGCCAGTCCCAACGCCGATACCCCGGCAATATGTCTCACTGCGAACGCTGTATCCGGAGCGCGAGAAACATATCTGAACGCCGGATTTGACGACTATCTGACGAAGCCCGTCGAGCCGGAAAAGTTAGAGAAGATGATAATGGAATATCTGCCGGAAGAAAAGATAATACAGGTCACCGAAGAGATCTCCGGCAGGTCTGTGAGCGCTTCGGGCAGATCAGCCGTGCTGGTGGTTGATGATGACGAGCTTATCAGGAAGAACGCCGAAAGCATACTGAGACCGAGCTATGATATCATTTGCGCCGACAGCGGGAAAACTGCCATAGAAACTGCGGAGCGGGAGCGTCCCGACCTTATCCTGCTTGACATCAATCTCGGCGGAATGGACGGGTTTGATGTACTGCGGCAGCTCAAAAAGAGTGAAACAGCTCATGACATTCCGGTCATTTTCATTACGGGCGATACAGGCGAGGAAATCGAGGTC
>CAMOKN010000330.1 GCA_946617595.1 uncultured Clostridia bacterium | reverse complement strand
ATCTGCTATAATTAATGTGTCCTCAATAACTGCCTTTTGGCAGTTATTGGCTGAAAATCTGCAAAACAGATTTTCAGATGTTGTGTAAATGCGCCTGCGGTGCATTTACACAACGGACACATTCCTTGATGAGCAGACATTAATTATCAAGGAACCGCAGCTTCATAAACAACAGCTGCAAAATAACAGAAAGGAAATAAAATCTATGTTAGCAAAGATCGGTATAAGACCCGTTATCGACGGGAGACAGTTCGGTATAAGGGAGAGCCTCGAAGTACAGACTATGGAGCTTGCGAGATCGGCAGCAAAGCTCATTTCCGAGAACGTCCGCCACGCAAGCGGCGAACCCGTTGAGTGCGTGATCGCAGATACAACTATCGGCGGCATCGCAGAGAGTGCCGCTTGCAGAGAAAAATTCTCAAAGGAGAATGTAGTTGCCACACTGACCGTCACACCTTGCTGGTGTTACATAACTCAGGTCATAGACGAAGACCCGAACACGATCAAGGCCGTGTGGGGATTCAACGGCACCGAGCGGCCCGGCGCCGTATTCCTTGCGGCGGCAATGTCCGCTTATGCGCAGATCGGTATGCCCTGCTATTCTATCTATGGTCACGATGTAAAGGACGCGGACGATAAGACGATACCCGATGACGTTGCAGAAAAGATCATCAGATTTGCAAAGTGCGCTGCGGCAGTCGGCGATATCAGAAACAAGAGTTACGTGAACATCGGCGCTGTTGCTATGGGTATCGCAGGCTCATACTGCAACGAGGAGTTTTTCAGAAAATATCTCGGAATGCACGTTGAGTGGGTGGATATGACCGAGATCATACGCAGAGAAAAGCTCGGTATCTACGATGAGGACGAGTACAAAAAGGCTCTTGCGTGGATAAAGGAAAACTGCAAAGAAGGCGTTGATATCAACCCGACCGAGGGCATGACCTATATGCGCAAATCCCTCACCGATAAGGAAAAGGAAGAAAACTGGGAATTCATAGCAAAGATGACCTGCATTATAATGGATATCCTGCACGGCAACAAAAAGCTTGAAGAAATGGGCTGGCTCGAAGAGGCAAAGGGCAGAAACGCCATACTCGGAGGATTCCAGGGTCAGAGAATGTGGACAGACTTCATGCCCAATGCCGACTTTACGGAAGCGCTCCTCAATTCTTCATTTGACTGGAACGGAAAACGTGAGCCTATGCCGTTTGCAACAGAAAATGACGGTCTGAACGGCACTACCCTGCTGCTCCTGCACGAAGTTACAAACAAGGCTGTGATTTTCGCCGACGTGCGCACTTACTGGTCGCCTTCAGCCGTTGAAAGAGTTACCGGCTGGAAGCCTGAGGGAGTTGCCGCAAACGGATTTATCCACCTGATAAACAGCGGTGCCGCAGCACTCGACGGAACAGGTGCAGTTAAAAATGACAAGGGCGAAAGCATAATGAAAGACTGGTGGGACATGACAGACGATGATATCAAAGCCTGCATGAACGACACTAAGTGGTGCTGCGCAAACCTCGGATATTTCAGAGGCGGCGGATTCTCGTCCAGCTACTCCACAAAGGGAGTAATGCCATGCACATTCGCAAGAGTAAATCTTGTCAAGGGTCTTGGTCCGACAATACAGATAGTTGAGGGATATACCGCGGAGCTTCCGGAAGAAGTGAACCGTATCCTGCTCGAAAGAACAGATAAAACATGGCCTTCAACATGGTTCGCTCCGATCACGGACGGAAAAGCGTGCAAGGACGTTTATACCGTAATGGCAAACTGGGGCGCAAACCACGGCTGCTACGTTTACGGACACGTCGGAGCAGAAATGATAACCCTTGCCTCTATGCTGAGAATACCCGTTTCTCTGCACAATGTCAGCGAAGACCGCATCTTCCGCCCGCACGCATGGACAGCTTTTGGCACAAAAGACACAGAAGGTGCAGATTACAGAGCCTGCGCGGCTTACGGCAGCTTATATTAAGAATCCCTATCCCTGCGCCTGAGAATTTCAAGAAAACGCTTCGCTTGAGGTTGGGGCGCGTCTGTCGGTCAACCCCCTTTGGCTCCTGCGTCGCCACCTCCCCCAGTGGGGGAGACACCCAACCCCCGCTTCTTTTCGGACGCGAAAAGAAGCAAAAGCGAATAGCTTCGCAGTTAAATTATAAAATAACTGCTTTTTTGACAAACTGAAGGCACGAACTGCTTTAGTTCGTGCCTTTTTTGTTTATAAAAACAGATAACAACAAATCCCGGATCAGTTCTTGCTGCGATCAAGACCGGCAAGTATCTCGTCTATGTTATAAGGTCCGTCACTGTCATCTTTCAGGAGTGCATCAAGACGAGGGATAGATGTTGTCGTATTTGTGCTTTTACGTGGAGTATACTGTCTGATACCTTCCTCCGGCCCAGGTGCCGGCGCAGGAGACGAACGCTGAAGAAGCTTTCTTCCCTGCTGATTTGATCCCGGAGGACGAAGCTGAGGTCGCTGGGATTGCTGCTGCATAGCCGCCGCACGTGCCGCTGCACCTGTGATATCGGCGGTCTTCTGTCTCGTAAGTTCGCCGAATACCGCAGTTTTCGATATATCAGAAGTCTTTCTTGCTTCACGCTTTATCTGACGTTCTGTCTGCTCGAATTCCTTTTCTGCTGCTATTGCCGCACCACGGGTCTTCTGTATATCCTTAACTACCTGTTCCCTCATTTTCTTCATATCTTCAAGCTCGTGAGCTGCCTTTGTCTCTTCGATCGCCTCATTAAGCTTCTTCTGAGACAGCGGCATTGTACGGCGGTCAGACTGCTGCTGAGGCTGTCTCGCCGAACGTGTCGGAGTTGTGAATAGCGGGGATTGCTGATTACGGCGCGCAGCAAGCTCTGCGTACTCATTCTTGGGATCCGGAGCACTGCGTCTGCCTGTTGCGACATCACTTGAACCGGTATCGTAAATACCTATGCTGCTGTCGAGCGATGCGGTTCTGTATGCTTTTGCAGCTTCGGCTGTTCCGCGCCTTTCCCGAACCGGAATATTTGCATCGGGTACATAGGTCGGGACTTCATACTGCTTCTTTACAGTTTCTATCTCGGGTGCAGGCATTATCTTTGCCGCATACTTGGTGATCTCAAGTATAACTATTATAAGACTGGGACCGATCGCGATCAGCATCATTCCGAACGGAGATATCGCAAATCCGATAAGCCCTCCCCAGAAATCCGAGTAGCTCATTCCTTTTGCAACTATCTGGCTCTGTGAAAGTGTGATGTTCGCGCCGTTCTCCGTGACTGCCTCAAAGCTGTAAACGCCGTCGGTAAGTTCGCTGTTTATTACCTGAGCAAGCGCAGGTTTACCATTTTCAAGCTTGAATATTACAAAATTCTCTTTCTCGATCTCTGAATACGGAACCTGCTTTGCCATGATCGCAGTTCCGCTCTTGAAATAACCAAAAGCATCGGTCTTCATAAGATAGACATTTGTGCCGAAAATGTTGGGGGTCCCACCTCCGGCTGCGTAAACTACCGCTGTCACACTCAGAAACAGCGCTAAAATGAGGAATCCTGCACATATTATTTTAAGTACTATATTGAAAATTTTGTTCTTGGGGCTCATTTTTTCAAATCCTCTCTTGACAAAACCGAAAAAATGTGTATAATAAATAGGGTAGTGCAATATTATATATTACATTTTAGCATATTTTTTTTCATTTTGCAATACTTTTTTACAATATTTATAAGATTTTTGACATTTTAGGCACTATATGTTGTGTTGCATGTCATTGACTGTATAGTGTCGGATTGCAGGTACTTAGTTCCAATTTATTCTTATACTTTTTTGCTGATGTAGCTCAGTCATGTAGAGGGGTCGTGGAGTGCCAATAAAGCGACACATCGGTCGGATCAAACATAGACTTTACAAAATTTCACAATTTAATATGCTGGTGTAGCAGCTGCACGATGCAGCGGTGAATTCGCCAAAAGCGCGCACGACGCGCGCATACAGAGCGAATTCAACAAGTCGGTAGAGCAGCGCATTCGTAATGCGCAGGTCGGGGAGTACCGATAAAGCGACGCGTCGGTCGGATCAAAACATAGACTTTACAAAATTTCACAATTTAATACGCTGGTGTAGCAGCTGCACGATGCAGCGGTGAATTCGCCAAAAGAGCGCACGACGCGCGCATACAGAGCGAATTCAACAAGTCGGTAGAGCAGCGCATT
>CAMOKN010000329.1 GCA_946617595.1 uncultured Clostridia bacterium | reverse complement strand
GTGCTGCACTGCAATGTGATCCGGAACGCATCGCCGATCGCGCGCCCGTAAGCCGAACCCATTGCGGAAAGAAAATATGTACGCTCTCCGTCGTTGTAGCAGCGGATCCCATAGTCTCCGGTGAAGGTATTCGTGTCGAACTGGAGCTTCCACTGCTCAGATCTCTTGTTTGTGATAGAGGTCAGCGGCATACCGGAGATCCAGTTCGTATTACCTTCCGGCAGCCGTTCCTTTGAGTGTTCCGTGATCTCCTGTGCAGCTTCCGGCTCCTGCTGCTCCTCTCTGTTCTCCTCTTCCGGGAAAGTAATGTCAAGAAAAGCGCGTTCGAGCATCATATAGTTGACATTCGCAGAATTGAGCTCCTGCATCAGCTCTGCATTCCGGCGTTTCAGATCATCGCAGTTTGACTGCAATATACCTATCCGGGTGACAGTATCGGAATACTGTTTTGAAGAATCCCGTGCATCATTGCGGTACCGGACTGTTGCAGCACCGAGGACGGTCGCGGAAGCCGCCAACAGCGCGATAATTATTATCTCAAGTGTCATTTTTCGCATTCATTCTCCTCCTGCGGTTCACAGCCGTCCGGATATACCGTTTCAGTTCTTCGATCACAGCCGCACCCTGTGCCTCTGTGAGCCCTTTGAACATATCGCCGGAGCTGTTTATCTGCAAGCCCGTAACCTTGCTCAAAACGCCTGCCAAGCGTTCTCTGAACGGCACATCGGACGGCTCTGTATCATACGATACAAGCTTATGCATCTTCCGGAAGATCAATGCTATCTGACCCTCGGTGATAAGCGCGTCTGAGGGCGGCGGCGGGGCGTTTTTTTCGAGTTCAGCAAGGTCAACATACTGTTGAAGCTCCTTTATCACAGAGACAGCTTCGCCCTCGGTCAGATCTCTGACCGAGGACTTGCCCGTTACTCTGTAAATAAGATAGTGCAGATCGTCACTGTGCGTGCCGTCTGACATTTCAAGCTTATTCGCCAGCGCGAATATCTGTCTGACTTTCTTCTGTTCCGGCATCTTTGTTCCTTTCCAGTTTGAGTTTAGAGGTCTCATCTACCGATACCGAGATATTAATACCGTGGATAACTGTATCAAGGTTTTCGGGAGTAGCAGCCATACCTGCAAGCCCGCAGACCGTAATAACCGCCGACCATATAACCGCATCGGCGAACAGGTAAGCGAGATCGCTTGCATCGGTTTCAGAGAAATCACCAAACCACATCAGATTATCCCGGTCTTTCTCAAAGTCGCTTCCTTTGAGCTTGCGGCGAAGAACCTTCTTGTGTTCCTCGTCACAATCGAGCTGCTGCCAGAACTCGTCTGTTGTTATCTTGGTGAGATCCTTTGTGTACAGAGCTATGAGCATACGCTTGAATATACAACAGCAACCGAATTTACAACAGCATTAACAACAGAAGGTTTTGTGTACAAAATTGCAGACCCTACACAAGGCAACTTACTTGCAGTCAAAACCGATAACGGTACAGGCATTGATGGCATAATGGCAACATTCACCACCGCTCTTCCTCTCCGTGGAGTTTCTGACACCGTGAGGGATAAGCTGACTTGTACTGCTGAGAAAAAACAGGTTGAGAAGGTGTGTGGTAAGGTTAGGTTAACGGATTTGACGTGGACAAAGCAAGGCGAATATGCGGAATATCGAGCGTCATTAGTTAATAATATGAAAGGCTATGCTGACAATATCATAGCAAATGCCTTATGTGTGCAATATGATATTATAACAGCTAGTAACGCATATCACGCAAATGTTAAAGGATTAGCTATTGCAAATAAATATATTTCAATCAGCGACACCGACTATACCACAGTCTCCGACTTCGTTGCCTCCCTCGGTGACGCAGAATTAGTCTACGAACTCGCAACACCTGTTACAACCCCGCTGACAACAGCAGAAATTTCCGCGTTCCGCAGTCTTCGCACATTTGACAATACAACAAATGTCACTATTTCCGATGAGTCGGATTTTGAGATTGATTATCTGAGAAACACTGAGAATGGACAGGCTGTTGCTGATGTTCAAAAGGATTTGCAGGGGCAAATAGATGAAGTCAAGAACACAACGAAACCGAGAGTTTATGCGTTTTACGTTGACCAGAATGATAGCAACCCTGCAACTTGTGTTCACCCGTACTATAATACAAAGTACGGTTGCGATAACCTGTTCTATCAAAATGCGTATATGGACTATGAGAAAGACGAGTTCAACTACGGTTCGTGGGAAGATTTCATCAAAGAATTCTTCAAGCCTTGTATGCTTGCTTACGACGGTCATGTTGATTACTATCTTGACCCTGATGATTATGAGACTAAGCTTGACGGCGGTACAAGCGATATTAAGGATATGACCTATAACGGTAATGTTATGGTGCAGATAAAAACTCTCTACTTCAAACGTTGGACAACAGGCGGTAAATACTACTGCATAATCTCTGACAAAAAGCTTGACAAATCCTTTAAGGCTTTTGCTCACCATGACATTAAAGGTAATGTGCTCGATTACATCTATCGTGCAGCGTATGACGGAAGTTACGATGGGACAAGACTACGTTCTATAAGTGGTATTGATTATCACAATGTAAACGCTCTGACTGTTAATAAGATAATGTCGAATACGACCCGTCAGCAGGAAATTGATTTTGCAAAAGCAAATAACGATGCAAACGAAAAGGGCGAAGGCTGGAACATTCTTCACAAAGCTGAGTGGGATTTAATCAACGATTTGCTTTTGCTTATCGGCATGAGTACGAATACACAAGCAACTTTTGGTAACGGTAATATTTCAAGCCATGTGTCTACAAGCAATACTGGAATAATAGCTACCGGTACAATGGATAAGAAAGGATTATTCTATGGCAAGAATGATAATATAAGCGGTGTTAAAGTATTCGGTATCGAAATGCCTTGGGGTAACATCTGGAAGTCTTGTCTTGGTTGGATTTTGTCTGCAAATCAACATTTGGTTAAGATGACTCCCGGTAATGAAGACGGGTCAACAGCTACAGATTATAATCTTGACGGTACTGGTTATGTGGCTACGGGCAAATCAATTACTGCAAACGGCTATATCAGTGCGTTTGACGGAGCTGATACAGGTTTCTTACCTACGGCAGCAAGTGGTAGTACTACGACATATATGCGTGATTACGTATTGCAAAATATAGCTACTTATTTTGCGCTCGTTGGCGGTGTCTCGAACGACGGTGCTCTATGCGGGGCGTTCTACGCGGCTCTGCACCATTCGGCGGCGCGTGCGTACTGGAACATCTGCTCGGTGCTTTCTTATAAGGCACTTGCACGGGGGTGAATTGCGTACAAGCGCAGCGCAGTACGCAAGAGGGAATCTCAAAAACTCCGAGAATGGGCGGACAATAGCAAGAATTCAGACGGATTTGCAGGGGCAGATTGATGCTCTGAGGGAGGGATAAAAATGTTCGGAAAAGTAATCACGTATCATGGAACACAGCTGATAGAAGTCAAGATCATCGCGTCAGAGCTTCCGGAAACAATGCCGCTTGTGTCCGACGGGATAGACAATCTCGGCAGTGGATACACACTTGCACCGGGATCGACTATTTATGTGACGAAAACAAACAGCCGATATATTCTCGGTGATGACTTCAAGTGGGTGGAGCAATGAAAATCGTTCTTGAGCCTAAGAAAACAAAAAAACGCGAATTCTCAAAAATATGGCTTGCATCGTGCATCACGCTCTCGGTGATAGTAACGGCTGCGAGCTATATTCTTGCTGCGTTCGATAAAAACCCCGTGAGTGAGCTTGCAACTGCTGTGATAGATTCGCTATGGGGAACATCGGGTGTAAGCTTTATCGGATATGCTCTGCAAAACTCGGTAAGAGCATACACCGCGTCAAAATTTGGAATACCGGGTAAACAGAAAGAAGGTGAAGAAAATGCAGATCTATGAGATAATTGCTCTTGTTTTCCTTGGCGTGGTCGCTATAGGCATTATGGTGTATCTGTTTATAAATCAGAAAAGCAAGATCGTTGACTGGCTGAAATATGCTTGTATGGAAGCCGAAAAGCTTCTCGGTACCAAGACCGGACAGGCAAAACTGCACACCGTTTACGGGTGGTTTTGCAAGCAGTTTCCGAAGCTCGCATCTGTGATGCCGTTCTCGTGGTTCAGCGCCCTTGTAGATGTCGCGCTTGGCACCTTCAAGGAATGGTACAGCAAGAACGAAAATGTAAACGCTTATGTAAAGGGTGATGAAAATGGGATTATATACAAATGAGGGACTTGTCAAGCACGTGAAGGCAGCTTTGCAGCTGAAAACAAAATATATGTGGGCGGGAACTCTGAACCCGATAACCGATGCTTACATAACTCAGAAAGTCAACCAGTGCAAAGCAGCCGGTGTCTCAGGATCCTATTCGGGATATACCGATGCGCGAATAAAGCAGCTCCGGGAGCTTGCCGGTAAGGGATTCTACGGTGTGGATTGCGTCTGCCTGATAAAATCCTACTACTGGAGCGGAAAGGCGGAAGGAGGGACGGGCTCACCAAAATACACCGGCAGCAACGATGTAAATGCGAATGTTATGTACCAGCG
>CAMOKN010000328.1 GCA_946617595.1 uncultured Clostridia bacterium | reverse complement strand
TATTCGACGCGGCTATCTCATTTTCTCTGTTCAAAGCGGTTTTTAGAGGTACCCTTATTTGATAGCGTACTTCTTTTTGTAGAACTCGTAGTCCTTTTTGTACTCGTTTGTTTTTTCGCTCTTGAGGTTGTTGATATATTCGTGCATATCGAAGCTGTCATGTGCGATCTCTATCATGCAGACTGCGATATTTGAGCAGTGATCGGAGATACGCTCAAGGTTGGTCAGAAGGTCAGAAAGGACGAATCCCATTTCTATCGTACACTCCTGTTTGCGGAGTCTTTCTATATGCGCGGATTTTATCTGTACTTTCAGCCAGTCAACGACCTGTTCGAGCGGCTCGACACCGACCGCCTTGTGCAGATCGTTTTCTTCAAATGCCGAAACTGACATTTCGAGGATCTCCTTGACTGCCGCGATCATTATTTTTATCTCGCGGATAGCGTCCTCGGAGAATCTGAGCTCCTTGTCGTGTATTTCCTCAGCGGATTCCACAATATTCACCGCATGGTCACTGAGCCGCTCGAAATCGCTCAGCATATGAAGGAGTTTTGATACTTCATGGCTGTCGGATTCAGATGTATCCTGATTGCTGATCTTAACGAGATAAGTGCCGAGACTGTCTTCGTAGGTATCGACTTCTTCTTCAAGATCACGTACTTTCTGCGCCTGCTTCTCGTTGTAATCGAACAGCAGGTCGAACGCTATATCAAGCGAACGTACCGCTTCATGCGCCATACTTACGGTAACGGTGCGGCTTCTTTCTATTGCGATCGGAGGAGTCGTGATAAGTCTGTCATCGAGCAGCGCAAACTCGCCCTTGTCCGTACCTTCCCTTATTACTGCGCAAGCAAGCTTTTCAAGCAGCTTGTTGAACGGTGCGAGAGTAATTATCGTCAGCACATTGAATGCCGAGTGGCAGATAGCGATACCGAGCGGAGTTACCACAGCGTCGGATATTGCCGGCTTGAAAATGAGGTTTATCAGAGAATATATCGTAAGCCATACTATCGTTCCGATAGCGTTGAAGCTCAGATGTATGAACGCGGCGCGTTTTGCGTTCTTGTTTGCACCAAGCGATGAGATCATGGCGGTAACGCAGGTGCCTATGTTCTGACCCATGATTATCGGTATCGCACTTGAATAATGCAGCGTCCCGTTCAGCGAAAGCGCCTGTAGTATTCCGACAGAAGCCGCTGAGGACTGTATCACAGCCGTGATAACTGCACCTGCAAGTACGCCGAGTATCGGGTTTGAGAACATTCCCATAAGATCGGTGAACCACTGCACCTCACTGAGTCCCGATACAGCCGAGGTTATGAACTGCATACCGTACATGAGGAATGCAAGACCGAAAAGTATTGTAGCAGTATCGGTCTTTTTTGAATCCTTCTTGAATACGAGCAGGATAATTATTGCGGCAAGCGCAATGAGCGGTGTGAAGCTCTGCGGCCGCAGGAACTGCACCCAGATATTATCGCTCTCAACGCCTATGAGCGACATTATCCAGGACGTGACCGATGTACCGAGGTTCGCACCCATTATGATACCGATAGCCTGTCCGAGCGACAGGATACCGGAATTGACAAATCCCACGACCATAACGGTAGTCGTGGCAGATGACTGTATAATTGCGGTAATGACAATACCCAGCAGGAACCCTTTCAGCTTTGTTGATGTAGCTGCGGCAAGCAGAGTTTTAAGCTTTCCGCCTGCTTTCTTTTCAAGTCCCTGACCCATGAGTTTTACACCGTACAGCAGAACGGCAACACCGCCAAGCAGTGAGAACATGTCAAAAATATCCATATTTTACTCCGTTTTCTTCCGGCTGTCTGCTCTTTTTTGCCGGAATCCGCACCTTTACGGCAAGCCGATGCTCCCGCAGGTGAGTTTACTTTATGATCTTCACTTTATTTCACTATAATTATAATGGCTTTTTGTGACAATTTCAAGTAAAATTCGTGTCAGTTCGCAATTTCGGCGGTTTACATAAGAGGTGCAAAAAGTTCTAAAAATATCCGTGCAATTTTGACAAATGCTGATCCTTTGCCTGCCGATGCCGTATCAATTTCGCTGCAATCAGCAAGTGTAGCGTCAATATCGCGTTTCATCTTCTCTGTCAGATCCCGGTCATATATCACGCACCCGCACTCGAAATTCTCTGCGAATGAGCGGTAGTCGAGGTTCACGGTGCCGGAAGCGGCGAGCTTTCCGTCACAGATGATATTTTTGCAGTGTATAAAACCGTTCCTGTATTCATAAATATGAACGCCATGATTTATAAGCTTCTCATATCGGCTCTTGGTAATGATATTCACATATTTCTTATCGGGGATCCCCGGCAGTATCAGCTTTACATCGACTCCGCACTGAGCAGCGGTACAAAGTGCGCCGAAGATCTCATCATCGCAGACGAGATAGGGAGTTGTGATGTACAGATATTTCTCAGCGCGTCCTATGATGTTAAGATACACCTCAAGACTGACCCTGCACCCGTTAAGCGGTACATCTGCAAACGGCTGTACGGAGATGCCGCCGTGCTGTTCACTTGACTCAGGCTGTATGAACGCTTCATTGCCGGTCATCGCCCACATCTGCAAAAACATCTTCTCAAATCCGCCTGCCGCATTGCCGGACACTCTTATTCCGCCGTCCTTCCATATTCCGAAACGGACTTTTCTGTTGAAATATTCGTCAGCAATATTGATGCCGCCGCAGAATGCGGTAATTCCGTCAACCACAAGTATTTTGCGGTGATCGCCGGTATTGACGACAGAAAGAGCTGCCGGGGACAGCGGGCAGAACTCCCTGACCTGTATTCCGAGTTCTTTCATACGGCTGATGAAGTTACGCGGTTTGGTGAAGGCGCTTCCGGCACCGTCTATAATGATGCGGACATCGGCTCCGGCGGCTGCACGTCCGGCGAGTGCTGCTGTAAGTTCATTCAGTGCGCTGCCCTCGGCGACAATAAAAAATTCGAGAAATATGCTTTTTTCTGCCGAGTTTATATATTTAAGCATATCAGAGAACATCATATCACCGAACGAATAATACTCTGCATCTTCCGAGCAAAGCACCGGAAATCCCTTTGTACACAGGAATTTTACGAGTTTGTCATCATTATTGGTCAGGACAGGGGCATCGGTAAATACTTCTTTTATTCGCTTTCCGAGCTGTTTCGCGGCAGATCCGTATGAGAAAACGAGACGGAAAAGCCAGCCGTTGATAGGGAAGAGCATCATCGGTACCACTGTTCCGAGCTTGCAGAACGGGCTTTTGTCAGAACCCAGCTCTTCAAAAACGCATATTATCGTAAGCAATGCAAATACAGCTGCCGAAAGCGGAAAAAGCACCGATACTATTATCGGTGCCGCTGCCATGATTATTAATATACACCCCATAACTGCCGCGTTTGCGGACTCTTTGCGGAAAAGCCTGTTCATAAAATTCCTCACTGTGAATTTTTGTAGTTATCTTTCCCACAAAAGGGTGTTTTCATTCTGCAATGTATCTGCTCTGAAAAAGTGGTTGAGCTGTCACATTGTTCTCAAGCATCAGCGCCCCTCTCAAGCGTCAGCGCCCCTCTCAAGCATCAGCGAACATCTCATCGAGTTCCGCAAAAATACCGCGTCTTAGCGAATTGACGGCTGATGCTGAGAGCATAAGCCCGTCATCGAGCGATACAGCTGCCCTTCCTATCTCGTATATCGTTCCTCCGGTCTTGCGGAGACGCTCTTCAAGCTCTGAAGCGGTGATCGCACGGTTCAGTGCTTTTTCGGGGATAATGTCTGTGTGATAGATAAAGCTGTGTTGTTCACAGGTGACTGACGCTGTTAACGGCTGATCTTTGCGGACTGTGAGTGATACATCGACCGTATGGCGCTTATAGGGCTTTTCATATAGCTTTTTCAGCCCGGAAAGAGCTGAATTTGCAGATATAACATCATCTTTTGTGCGTATGCCCTGCATATCTCTGAGGGTCCCGTCATAGTATGAGCGCGTGAAACCGCTGCGTGAGAACACGGCTTTCAGCGTCTTCATATCCGGCTCTTTGCCTGAAAGCACATCACGGCAGGCATTTACCGCCGCAGCCGCGTATTCGGGGCGTTTCATTCTGCCCTCTATCTTTGCGGAAGTGACACCGATTCGGTCAAGTTCGGGGAGCTTTTCGATTATCGACAGATCTTTCAGTGAAAGAACGTTGTGCCTGTCCCCGAAAGTCATATCGAGACGGCAGGGCTGGGCGCACAGACCGCGGTTACCGCTTCTGCCGCCATAGACCGCGCTCATAAGGCATTGACCGCTGACACAGACGCACAGCGCGCCGTGAACGAATACCTCAGTCTCGATATCAACATTCTTCACGACCTGTTCAATTTCTTTCAGCGACATCTCGCGAGCAAGGACAACACGGCTGAATCCCATTTTACGTGCAAATTCAGCTCCTGCAGCTGATGTTATCGTCATCTGAGTCGAGGCGTGAAGTCTGAGTTTAGGTGCAGCTCTTCGGATAACACGGGCAGCTCCGGGATCCTGCACTATAACACCGTCTGCACCTGCTTCTTCCACCTGACTGGCAGTGGCTGCAAGATCTGAAAGTTCTTCATCGAATACAAGAGTATTGAGTGTGACATAGACCTTGACGCCGCTTATATGACAAAGCCGGACAGCTTCTCTGAGCTGCCCGAACGTGAAATTTTTCGCATTTCTGCGCGCCGAGAATGAGGTCACACCGAGATAGACCGCATCGGCGCCTGTATTGAGAACGGCGGCAAGGCTTTCCTCACCGCCGCACGGAGCAAGTATCTCTATCATGAGCCTGAACGGGACTGAGCCTCGGATTCGGCGTCAAACGTAGTCTGAACGTACTTACCGCTGAGTTTTTCCTCAGTTCGCATATTGAGGATATTTTTCAGACGCTCTACCTGATGCTGGAGCTCGATTATCTCCTCTTCTTTTTTGGCAATACTGAGTCCGTATGAGCTTTCATAATTCTTGAGGATATTGCGGAGCTTATCGTTTTCGATCTCTTTTTCCTCAAGCTTGTGGCGGACTGACTGTTCTGTCTCAGCAAGCAGGCTGCGGAGCTTATCGATCTCTGTACTGCGGCTTTCGAGCTGTTTGATCGTCTTTTCTGCCTCAGCGAGCTTTCTTGCCATTTCGTTCTCATCTGCTGCGGCTTTTCCGGCAGCTTTGAGCTTGTCGATCTCCTCGTTTGCGATAGCAAGCTCTATCTCAAGATCTTCCTTTTCGGCTCTGAGCTTCTTGACAGTCTCCTCGTTGACAGAAACAGTACCGTCTGCTTCTACGGCAATTGAATTGATCTCCATTTTGGTGATCTTTCCGTTCAGCTCGGCGATCTGCTTGTTTGCGGCTTCAAGACGTTCTCTGGAGCTTTCTACCTCACTTCGGAGCGCCTCATTTGCTGCTACCTCGGTGAATTTTTCGGTATTGAGCTGAGCTATGATCTTGTTAGCTGATGCAAGTGCTGATTTTGTATCATCAAGGGCACTGCGGTTCTCGGATATAGTACCGGTAAGCTGTTCCTCACGCTCGGTCATTGCTGCGATACGGGAGGTGAGTTCCTGTTCTTTTGCTTTAAGTTCGGCATTTTCGGTCCTTGCCTGTGCTTCAGACTCACTGTGGCTGTTGACCTGCGAGGTGAGAGAATCTATGCGTTCTTCGAGAACATCGACCTTGCCGTTAAGCTCGTCGATGAGCGCCTGATCCGACTCGCTTCTTTTGCCGCCGAGTGAATCGCCCATTAGCAGCAGTGCGGAGTATGCGGTAGCCTCAGCCTCGTTTGTAATGCCGAGCTTTCGCGATACATATTCTATCTGCTCACTGAATCCGTCCGCAAAACTCAGGACTTCTTCGGGGTGATCTGTTTTAAGAAAGTATCCTCTTCCGTTTACCTGAACCTTTATCCTGTCCATTTCAATTCAAGCCTTTCCGTTTTTTTTAACGACCATACAGTCTGACAGACTGTAGATAAATATATTATACAACAAAAATAACAAAAAGAAAAGGGGTTTTGAGAAAATTTTTTTATATTTTCAAAAAATTGTTGAAAAATATGACGAAATAATGTATAATAATATCTGTAGGTATGAGTGTGAAGATCTTCATTCAAACGCTGTGAGTACGTGTGCTGATTTACGGACTGTATAGGCAATACCGTACAAATAGCCTATAGCGGCTGATCTCAGAAAGGAGCATAAATATGCTTGAAATCGGGTTAAAGGGCTGTCAGACTGAGACAGTGACCGAAGAGAAGACTGCGTGTGCTGTGGGGAGCGGTTCGCTTGCGGTGTATGCGACCCCTGCTATGACTGCGCTTATGGAAAAGACAGCTATGGACTCTGTTGCGGGCGAGCTGGAGGACGGAATGACCACCGTAGGGACCCTGCTGGATATTGTGCATACATCGGCTTCTCCGGTCGGAGCGAAGATAACCTGCGAAAGCGAACTGACTGAGATAGACCGCAGGCGGCTGGTATTCCGCGTGACCGCTTATGATGATGCCGGAGAGATAGGGAAGGGGACACACGAAAGATTCATAGTTGACAGCGTGAAATTCCTCGGAAAGACAAATTCAAAGCTTTCCCCTATAGATTAAGATGATCAATAACGAAAGGAACTGAGTTATGAATATAAAAACATTTTATCTTGATCAGGAAAAGACCGTTATTATGAAAGCCTACCTTCTCGGACAGGTCGAAAGCATCGAGTGGTGCAGAAAGCGTCCTGCTATCCTCATTCTCCCCGGCGGCGGGTATGAGTTTCTTTCCGAGCGTGAGGCAGAACCGGTTGCAATGCGCTATCTTGCTGAGGGATACAACGCTTTCATTCTTTATTACACCTGCAATAAACGCTATCCGGCTGCGTTCATAAATGCGTCTTATGCAATGTATAAGCTGCGTCTGCGTGCAGATGAATTCGGGATAGACAAGGATAAGATCGCGGTATGGGGTGCGAGTGCAGGCGGACATCTTGCAGGCTGTGTCGCAACTATGTGGAACGACAGCTCCATGCTTGAAACTATCGGCGCTGCTCCCGAGGATATACGACCGAATGCGGCAGTCCTCAGCTATCCTGTCATCAGTGGTATCACAAATCCGCATAAAGGCTCGTTCGATGTGCTGCTCGGAAAGGACGCTTCGCATGGTGAGCTTTCACGGCTCTCGCTCGAAAACCGTGTTACCCCGAAAACACCGCCGGTATTTATCTGGTGTACGGCAAACGATGACTGCGTTCCGGCGCAGAACAGCCTTGTAATGGCAAAGGCGTGCGTATCGAATAAGGTACCGGTTGAGCTTCATATGTTCGACGAAGGACCTCACGGGCTTTCCACCTGCGACAAGATCACCGGCTGGAATGATTATTTCTACCGCGACAACTGCAAAACATGGATAGATCTCTCTATAAAGTTCCTCGCAAAATATATGAATGTATGAGTTATAGGCTATACCGCACAAAGAGCGTGCGGTGATTGCGCCGTCAGAGATTTCGTCAGATTGTACGGAAATGACGCATGGCTTTTGAAGGTTTCTCTTTTGCGCTGCATCTTCGTTACCGCTTATATGCGTGCATCGTG
>CAMOKN010000327.1 GCA_946617595.1 uncultured Clostridia bacterium | reverse complement strand
GTGTCGAGCTTGCGAGACAGAGGGGCTGACCGACAGACCAGCCCGGCTTCGTCGGCTTTCCTTGTATTCGACGCGGCTATCTCATTTTCTCTTTTCAAAGCGGTTTTTAGAGGTACCCTATAAAAACCGTACAAAGCACGTTATAGCGTTTATAAAAGGTACAGATCATGAAGAAAAAATATCTTGAAATCGGAAGAATAACAAAACTGCAGGGACTGAAAGGTGAAGTCCGGGTACAGTATTACTGCGACGAGCCTGAGATGCTGTGTGAATTTGATACGCTCTATCTCGGAAAAGAACACACTCCCGTCGAACCACAGAAAGCGCGTTATCTCAAAAGTGATGTTGCCGTACTGAAGCTGAAGGGCGTGGATACGCCGGAGGCTGCCGAAAAGCTTATCGGGAAGATGCTCTATTTTGACCGTGAGGATATCGAACTGCCGGAGGATACGTGGTTCATTCAGGACGTTATCGGTCTGGAGGTCTATGATGCCGACAGCGGGCAGTGCTACGGCAAGGTCGATGACATCTACCAGAACGGGACCGCGGACGTGTATTCGGTAAAAACTCCGTCGGGAAAGCAACTGATGTTTCCTGCTATACCGGAAGTTCTGCTCGATACCGATATTGACATCGGAAGAATAACGATCAGACCGCTTGACGGACTTTTCGACCCGGAGGAAATAGAATGATCGCTTCGCACTGAAACGGAAAAGAGATGCATAAAATGATAAGAATTAATATAGCAACACTGTTCCCCGCAATGTGCGAGGCGTTCCTGAGTGAGAGCATTATCGGGCGCGCAAGAAGATCGGGCGCCGTGGAGATCAGCTGCCGCGATATACGTGATTACACGCTCGACAAGCACCGTAAGGTCGATGACAAGGCTTACGGCGGCGGAACGGGAATGGTTATGCAGGCGCAGCCGATATACGACTGTGTAAGGTCTATGATAGAAGATCTGCCCGAAGATGCAAACCCCAGACTTATATATATGTCGCCGCAGGGAAGAACTCTGACACAGGATATAGTGAAGGAACTTGCGGCCGAGGACGATCTTATAATACTTTGCGGACATTATGAGGGCGTTGACAGGAGAGTTCTTGATGAGCTTGAATTTGAGGAGATATCGGTGGGGGATTATGTTGTCACCGGCGGCGAACTGCCGGCTCTGATACTTACCGATGCGGTATGCAGACTTCAGGAAGGCGTTCTCCCGAATGAGGAAGCATACTCAAACGAGAGCCATTATAACGGGCTTCTTGAATACCCGCAATACACCCGCCCCGAAGAATGGCGCGGCAGGAGAGTGCCGGAGGTACTGATCTCCGGTCATCATGCGAACATAAAGAAATGGCAGGAAGATATGTCACTCGAAGTAACTAAGGAGAAACGTCCGGATCTGCTCGGATAGCCGGGATATTGGCTTTTACGGTTCCTTGTGATATAATGTTAAAACGTTACCACAACATATAATATTACGGAGGAATTTACAATGAAGAGAAGAAACATCATGGCTGCTCTGCTGGCGGCGGCAGTAGTAATATCATCTGCCTGCTCTTTTCTTCCCCGGGTTCTTCCTGCGTTCTTCCACGCGCGTCTGCGATTGTTGAAATCTGTTGTTTATATTGAATAGGCGAATGAAAAGATTTTATACAAAATGCCCAACAAGGTAAGTTTTTTAAGGGTTCAATTGGACTAAATCGGAGAATTATGCTGAAAATGGCGTAAAATCGAAAAAAATCTGTTGACTAAAAATGGTTTTGAGGATATACTTATTGTGTGATGCGGTACAGAAATGACTGCAATTGCAGCTTGAATCAATCATAACTGCAATAAAATAAGGAGACATAAAAGTTAAAAACGGAGGGATCTTTCATGTTCGTAAGAGAAGTTGAGGTCAAGAACCAGGTCGGTCTGCACGCAAGACCCGCTACATTTTTCATTCAGAAGGCAAACGAGTACAAGTCATCTATCTGGGTCGAGAAGGAAGAGCGCAGAGTAAACGCTAAGAGCCTGCTGGGTATCCTTTCACTCGGTATCGTAGGCGGTACACCTATCAGGATCATTGCTGACGGTTCTGATGAGCAGCTTGCAGTTGACGGACTTACAAAGCTTATCGAGAGCGGATTTGAAGAATAATAACAGTAAATAAAAGCAATAAGCCGCACTTTGACAGTGCGGCTTATGTTTTATGGAGACATTATGAAAAAATTGATCGGACGTCTGCCCCTATATATTATAATGGTATATTGCTTTATAGCGCTGTCAGGGTGCAGCGGAAAAAGCTATACCGGAAAAAACATCGTGGACAGAGCAAAATCGCTGCATACCGGACTTGAATCTGCGCATATCACCGTCAGCGACTGCTCAGACAGCGATAATGAGATAATTGTGCAGGAAATATGGTACCGGTTCGCCGGAGATGTTATGCAGTATATGTATATCGGGCGCGACGCGGAAACAGGTGAGGAATACTACGAGTTCAACAACGGCACCGAGCTTGACACATGGCACAGCGGTGACGCGGACTGGTCGTTTGCGGCAAAGGGAAGCGAGGGATTCTATAATTACTCACGTGCAAGCAGGCATTATTTTGCCGACGGGGATAAGCTTCTTGAAGATCATTCCTCCGCTGTGAGTGAAGCTGCCGTGACTGACGGTGAAAAGCACATCTCGATAGAATATTACGCCGATATGGGACAGTATTACTCCTCAATGGAAGGAATAACGGATTACAGCGCCCAGTATGATTTCGACAGCGACGGGTATTGCGCTGTTCATACAATGACGTATATAAAGGACGGCAGCAGCTATAAGTATAAAGTTGAGATCGGGCGTACCGATGCAGATAAGGCGATAGAGCGCATAGAGCCTTCGGCGCTGTCGGACGGTCAGCAGCAATAAAAAATCTCCGCAGAGGTTTCTCTGCGGAGATGTGAAGTATGTATCAGAACATACAACCTTTTCTTTTCTTCTGGACTGTTCCTACTATACCGCCGACAAGTATTGCAACAGCACCGATTATCATAAATACGACTGCCGGACCTGCTTCGGCACCTGCTCTTGCACTGCCGTAGCTGAATCCGCCCATCGAGACAGCCGCGCCGATAGCAACTGCAGCTGTGATAGAAGCCCACATTATTGACAAGCCGCCGAAGACGATCAGCGGAACATGAAGTCCGGGGAACGAAAAGCCTATTGCTGCAAGTCCGTCAATAGCGAGCAATACCCAGAAAACTGCCATCCAACCTGCATACTGTGTCAGCTGAACAAGTGACATCGAAGCTGATGTACTGTATCCGAATGCAGATGCAGAAGCACTTACAAACGGAAGGAATATGGAGATAAACATAAGTATTCCACCGGCAAGGGCTATCCAGTTTACTTTTCTTGCAAACGGAATATTTGCAGGATTCGGCCTTTGCGGCATCGGACGCTGCTGCGGATACTGCGGCGCCTGTGGGTAAGCCTGCTGCTGAGGCTGCTGGAACGTCGGCTGCTGAGGCTGCTGGAACGCCGGCTGCTGAGGCTGCTGGAATGTCGGCTGCTGAGGCTGCTGGAACGCCGGCTGCTTAGGCTGCTGGAATGTCGGCTGCTCGGGCTGCTGGAATGTCGGCTGCTCGGGCTGCTGATAAACAGGCTGTTCGGGCTGCTGCGGCTGAGCAGCGGTAAGCGGATTTCCACACGACTGGCAGAATGTATTATCGTCTGCGTTTTGTGCTCCGCAATTGGGACAGAACATATTGAGTATCCTCCTGAAAAATTAATAGATGAGACTGTAGTCTCTGTCTTGCCGTATCATAGTGAAGCACACCACTCTTCCGATGTGATATGCTGATGCGGTAAAATTATTATAGCATATTTCCCGGGTGATTTCAATGTATAATATCAACAATTAAAAAAAATTATTTAAGCTATATATAACAAAGGAGCAATGTATATGAATAGACGCAGGATCGCATTAGTCCTCAATATAGCGGCACTCATCGCAGGGGTCGTAGGGATAGTTTTCCGTATAGTACGCAATTTTGATGACTTCTTTCTGTATTACACCCAGCTTTCAAATGTTGCTGCGGTCATTTCCTCGGCAATGTACATAATCTTCTTCAATTCGGACAATGAGCGTGTGAGAGCATTTGTCAGAGGAGCAAGATATCTCGGCGCGTGCGGACTTACACTCACATTTATAGTGGTAATGTGCGTTTTCCTGCCGGTAGGCGGTGCCGATGCAGCCGGAAAGCTTCTTGCGACAATTAACGGTATCCTGCATCATTCGGTTTGTCCGGTGCTTTCGATTGTGTCGTATCTGTTTTTTGAAGAAGGCGTGAGGAGCCGGAAGGCGGTGCTTATCCCGATCGTAGCAACGGCTGTCTATGCGTTCACGCTATATACACTGAATTTTCTCAGACTTGCAAAAGCGCCTTATCCGTTCTTCGAGGTGTACGAGCATGAGATATTTGAACTGATACTGTGGTTTGTTGGAATGATACTGCTGACTGTGGGGATCGCGGTCGCAGTCAGACTTGTGAATCTGAAAGTAAGCCGGAAAAGCGCAGGCGGCGGCAATGACCGGTAATCGCCGGGAGGAGGAATTGCAAAATGGACGAGGCTGTCAGGAATAAGCGCGGTTTCAGGATAATGTCCGGAAGCGTGCTGAAGCTCATAGCGCTGATAACAATGCTGGCGGATCATACCGCGAAGTATATTCTTGTAAAGATCAGCTTCTGCATAACGCCGTTTATGGTGATATTCGGCGAAACGATCTCTGTTTACAGTATAATGACAACTATCGGCAGACTTGCTTTTCCGATATACTGTTTTCTGATAACCGAGGGATATATACATACGCACGACAGAAAAAAATACGGACTGAATCTGCTGATTTTCGCTCTGATATCCGAGATACCATGGAATCTTGAGCATACCGGCACTCTGCTGTGTGAAACTCAGAACGTATTCTTTACGCTGTTTCTCGGCTATACGGCATTATGCATACACGAAAAATACAAGGACAAACTTAAATATCAGCTGTTCGGTCTGCTTGTGATATTTGCGGGCGCGATCGCACTGAATGCGGATTACGGTCTGAACGGAGTCGCGCTGATACTTGCGATATACCTTCTTCGGGAGCATAAGCCGGCTCAGGCGCTGGTCGGGTGCTGTCTGGTGTCATCGCATATCCCGGCGGCTGTATCGTTTGTATTTATTAATATGTATAACGGTGAACGCGGATTCATAAAGGGAAAAGTGTTCAAGTATGTGTTTTATCTTATCTACCCGGCTCATATCCTGCTGATATGGTTCATAAGAAGCAGAACAGTCGGATATTGACGAGCGGCTGTGCGGCGTTCTTCGACGGAATACGACAAATATTACGGAGAAGTTGTGCAAAATAGCCTAAATATCAGAGAAAAAACAGGCGAAAATTCTACATTATAAATTTTCAAAAAATATTGTAATTTGTGTAAAAATAATGTATAATATCAAATGCACTGTGAATTGCGGTGAAACCGAAGGTTGCGGCAGTCACATGACAAGCCGGGAATTTCGGCGGAGTATGCGGGATCATGAATCCTGCGAAAATAAGGCATGAAACAGGGAAGGGTCCGCCAGAGACGGATACCCCCTCATAAGAAATGAACGTCCGGGTCATTCCGGCGGTCAGGGAACACACGGGATAGTGTGAGCGAGAAAATGCCTTATCAGACCCGTACACAACATATTGTGCACAAATATAATGAAAGGGGTAAATACAGTGGCGGCAAAAGAAGTTGTAAGAGTTAAGATCAAGGGCTATGAACACGGCATCGTGGATCAGGCAGCAGCTAAGATCGTCGAGACAGCAAAGAGAACAGGTTCAAGAGTTGCCGGACCTATTCCGCTTCCCACAAACAAGGAAGTTATCACGATCCTGCGTGCGGTACACAAGTATAAGGACAGCCGTGAGCAGTTCGAGCTCAGAACTCACAAGCGTCTCATCGACGTTATCCGTCCGACCAACAAGACTATAGAAGCACTTCAGAGTCTTGAACTGCCGGCGGGTGTAGAAATTTCTATGGAATTCTAAAAATGGTTCCCCACTGAGCAGTGCCAAGGCACTGCCGAAGAGAAGTTTCGAGTTATGTCGGAGGAAAACTCCGACCGCTAACCAAGGCAGATACGCTGCACTTGGTCATGTCGGGACAATGCCCGACCAATAACCAAAGGAGGAAAACCATGAAAAAAGGGTTGATCGCAAAGAAGATCGGTATGACTCAGATCTTCGATGAATCGGGAAACGTAGTTCCCGTAACTGTAGTTGAAGCAGGTCCGTGCGTAGTCGTTCAGAAGAAGACTAACGAAAATGACGGATATGAAGCTGTTCAGCTCGGATTCGGCGATGTTTCGCCGAAACACACAAACAAGCCTATGCAGGGTCATTTCAAGAAGAATGACGTGCCGTTCAAGAAGACTCTGAAAGAATTCAGACTTGACGACATTTCCGGCATGAACGTAGGAGACATCTTAAAAGCTGATACATTCGCAGTCGGAGATGTTATCGATGTTCAGGGAACAAGCAAAGGTAAAGGCTATCAGGGTGCTGTAAAGCGTCACAATCAGCACAGACTCAAGATGACACACGGTGCCGGTCCGGTACACAGAGAGCCCGGTTCAATGGGCGCCTGCTCATCGCCTTCAAGAATATTCCCCGGAAAAGGTATGCCGGGTCACATGGGCGTTGACACAGTTACCGTACAGAATCTCGTAGTCGTTAAAGTTGACGCGGAAAACAATCTTATCGCAATCAAGGGTGCTGTTCCCGGTCCTAAGGGCGGAGTGCTTTGCATTACTGATGCGGTCAAGGCGTAAGGAGGAGGATCATTATGGCAAACGTAAAAGTTTATAATATGAACGGTCAGCCTGTTTCCGACCTCGAACTTAATGATGCGGTATTCGGTATTGAGCCGAACGCAGTGGTAATGCACGCAGCAGTGGTAAATTACCTCGCAAATCAGCGTCAGGGTACACAATCTACCCTCACCAGAACAGAGGTAAGCGGCGGCGGCAAAAAGCCGTGGAGACAGAAGGGCACAGGTCACGCAAGACAGGGCTCGACAAGATCGCCTCAGTGGAGACACGGCGGTATTGCACTCGGACCCAAGCCCAGAAGCTACAGCTACTCATTAAATAAAAAGGTAAAGAGACTCGCTCTCCTTTCCGCTCTTTCGTCAAAGGTGGCAGATAACGATATAGTAGTCGTTGATGCAATAAAGACGGACGAGTTCAAGACAAAGACTATCGTGAATATGCTCAAGGCTCTCAACGTTGACAGCAAGGCTCTCATCGTTCTCGATACTCCCGATAAGAAGGTCATCAAGAGCGCTGCGAATATCCCCGGTGTCAAGACAACACAGTACAACACGCTCAATGTTTACGATATCCTTAACTACAATAAGTTCATTGTCGTAAAGGATGCGGTCGCTAAGATAGAGGAGGTCTACGCTTAATGGAAAAGACAGCACAGGACATTATCGTACGCCCTATAATCACCGAAAGATCGATGGAAGGCATTGCAGACCGCAAGTACACCTTCAGAGTTGCAAATTTCGCAAACAAGATCGAGATAAAGAAGGCTGTTGAACAGCTCTTCGGCGTCAAAGTCGAAAAGGTGAACACGATAAGCGTAAAAGGCAAGAAGAAAAGAATGGGCAGAAACGAGGGTTATACACCCGACTGGAAGAAGGCAATCGTTACTCTGACAGCCGATTCAAAGACCATCGAGTTCTTCGACGGAATGATATAAGGAGTGAAGATAAATGGCTATAAAGACATATAAGCCCGTCACACCCGGCAGAAGAGGCATGACGGTCATAGACTACAGCGGCTTATCTAAAGTCGCTCCGGAAAGAAGTCTTCTCGAAACTCTCAAAAAGCATTCCGGACGCAACAGCTACGGAAGGATCACCGTCAGACATAAGGGCGGCGGAAACAGAAGAAAGTACAGAGTAATAGACTTCAGAAGAAACAAGAACGGAATGAACGCAGAGGTAAAGACGATCGAGTACGATCCTAACCGTTCTGCATTCATCGCCCTCGTTCAGTACGAGGACGGCGAGAAGAGATATATCCTCGCTCCCGATAAGCTCGCAGTCGGCGATACCGTTAGAAGCGGTGCTGATGCTGATATAAAGCCCGGAAACGCACTCCCGCTGGCAAGCATACCGGTAGGTACCGTTATCCACAACGTAGAGCTTCACCCCGGAAAGGGCGCACAGCTCGTTCGTGCAGCAGGTAATATGGCACAGCTCATGGCTAAGGAAAACGGAATGGCTCTTCTCAGACTCCCCAGCGGCGAGCTCAGAAACGTTCCCGAGAACTGCATGGCTACTATCGGCGTAGTTAGCAACGCTGACCACGCTAACGTAAACTACGGTAAAGCAGGCCGTATCAGACACATGGGCGTAAGACCGACAGTAAGAGGTTCTGTAATGAACCCGAACGACCACCCGCACGGCGGTGGTGAGGGTAAATCACCTGTAGGACGTCCCGGACCTGTTACCCCGTGGGGCAAGCCCGCTCTCGGTTATAAGACCAGAAAGACCAATAACAGAACAGACAAGTTCATTGTCAAGAGAAGAAATTCTAAATAATCGGTATTATCCGCCAAAGCGTATAATACGCATCAGGCTGCTGTTAATAAGAGAGACGTACACGGCTGAGCCCGTAAAGGTAAATCGTTTTTCATTAACTTGCAGCACAGCTTGAAAGGAAATTAACATTATGAGCAGAAGCATAAAGAAAGGCCCTTATGTCCAGGAAGCTCTCTATAAGCGTGTTCTTGCAATGAACGAAGCTAACGAGAAGAAGGTCCTCAAGACATGGAGCCGCTCCAGCACAATATTCCCCGATTTCGTAGGACACACGATCGCCGTTCATGACGGACGCAAGCACGTGCCGGTCTATGTAACGGAGGACATGGTAGGTCATAAGCTCGGCGAGTTCGCTCCCACAAGAACATTCAAGGGTCATGTGGGAAGCAAGACCACCAAGAAGTAAGGAGGAGAAACGAATGGAAGCAAGAGCTGAATTAAGGCAGGTCCGTATTTCTCCCCGCAAGGTAGGGATCGTACTCGACCTGATCAGAAATAAGCCCTGCGAAGTAGCTATGGCTACCTTGAAGAACACACCCAAGGCCGCTTGCGAGCCGCTGGCAAAACTCCTCAAGTCCGCTATGGCAAACGCAGAGAACAATCACAACATGGATCTCAGCCGCTGCTATGTGTCCGAAGCACACGTAGGCGCAGGTGTTACTCTCAAGAGAATAAGACCCGCAGCAAAGGGCAGCGCACACAGGATCTTAAAGAGAACATCCAATATCGTTCTCGTCGTTAAGGAATCGGAGTAAGGAGGTAAACACATGGGACAAAAAGTTAATCCGCACGGTCTCAGAGTAGGCGTCATAAAGGATTGGGATTCCCGCTGGTTTGCCGGAAAATCCACCTTTGGCGATACACTTGTTGAAGACTACAAGATCCGCGAATATCTCAAGAAGAAGCTCTACAAGGCAGGAATACCGGATATAGAGATCGAAAGAGATGCCGCAAAAGTAAAAGTAAATATCCACTGCGCAAAGCCCGGTATGGTCATCGGTCAGAAGGGCGCAGAGATAGATAAGCTCAGAACAGAGCTCGAAAAGCTCACAAAGGGCAAGACAGTCCTCGTGAACATCATCGAAGTAAAGAGCCCCGATCTTTCGGCACAGCTCGTTGCTGAGAACATCGCATCTCAGCTCGAAGGACGTGTATCCTTCAGACGTGCTATGAAGTCCTGCATCGGCAGAACAATGAAGCTCGGCGCAAAGGGAATCAAGACTATGGTTTCCGGAAGACTCGGCGGTGCCGAGATCGCTCGTTCTGAAAGCTATCATGAGGGAACGATCCCGCTTCAGACATTGCGTGCAGACATCGACTACGGTGTTGCAAGAGCAAATACAACTTACGGCGTTATCGGCGTAAAGGTATGGATCTACAAGGGCGAAGTGCTCAAGGGCGAGATCCACGCAGACAGACCCGAAAGACCCGAAAGAAGAAGAAGAAACAATGACAGGGGCGAAAGAAGTGAAAGAGGCGAGAGAAGAAACGCTCGTCCGAGAAACACAGATAGAGCTCCGAGAGCAGAAAAGAAAAACGAAGGGGGTAATGAATAATGTTACTTCCAAAGAGAGTAAAGTACAGAAGACAGCAGAGAGGCCGCATGACCGGTAAGGCTATGCGCGGAAACAAGGTAACAAACGGCGATTACGGTCTTCAGGCTCTTGAGCCGGCTTGGATAACCTCCAACCAGATAGAGGCTGCCCGTATAGCAATGACCCGTTATATCAAGAGAGGCGGTCAGGTGTGGATAAAGATATTCCCCGACAAGCCCGTTACCGAAAAGCCCGCTGAAACACGAATGGGTTCAGGTAAAGGTTCACCCGAATACTGGGTATCCGTTGTAAAGCCCGGCAGAGTTCTCTTTGAGATCGCAGGCGTGTCGGAAGAAGTTGCAAGAGAGGCTATGCGTCTCGCTATGCACAAGCTCCCGATCAAGTGCAAGTTCGTAGCTAAGGAAAAGGAGGCTGACGCAGAATGAAGAAAATTGCAAAAGAGGTCAGAGACCTTTCCGAAGTAGAGCTTCAGAACAGGGCGGCAGAGCTCAAGCAGGAGCTTTTCAACCTCCGCTTCCAGCTTGCGGTAAATCAGCTTGACAACCCTACAAGAATAAAGGCTGTCAAGAAGGAGATCGCAGTAATCAAGACGATCCAGCGTGAGCGTGAGCTTGCGGCTAAAAGCTGAGAGGAGGATAAAGAACGATGGAAGAGAAAAGAAACCTCAGAAAAACAAGAGTCGGCAAGGTAGTAAGCAATAAGATGGAAAAGACTATCGTAGTAGCTATCGCCGATAATGTTCGCCACCCTCTTTACGGCAAGATCGTAAAGCACACAATAAAGCTCAAGGCACATGACGAGGAAAACACCTGCAATATAGGCGACACAGTTGAGATCATGGAAACAAGACCTCTTTCAAAGGATAAGAGATGGCGTCTTGTAAATGTGATCGAGAGAGCTAAGTAAGCGGAAGGAGCATAAAAGATCATGATACAGATGCAGACACGCCTCAAGGTCGCTGACAACACAGGTGCAAAAGAGCTTATGTGTATCAGAGTCCTCGGAGGTACTCGCAGAAAATATGCCAATATCGGCGATATTATAGTCGCTTCCGTAAAGAAGGCGACTCCCGGCGGAACCGTCAAGAAGGGCGATGTAGTAAAGTGTGTTATCGTTCGTTCGGCAACAGGTCTCAGAAGAAGCGACGGAACTTATATCCGTTTCGATGAGAACGCAGCCGTTATAATCAAGGAGGATAAGACTCCGAGAGGCACACGTATTTTCGGGCCGGTTGCAAGAGAGCTCAGAGAGAAGGACTTCATGAAGATCCTGTCTCTTGCTCCGGAAGTATTATAATGGAGGTACAGATATGAACAAGATCCACGTTAAAACAGGCGACGAAGTTCAGATCATCTCCGGCAAGGATAAGGGCAAGACAGGAAAGGTGCTTCAGGTATCGCCTTCTGAAGGCAAGGTCATCGTTGAGGGACTCAACATGGTCACAAAGCACGTAAAGCCCAGACAGCAGGGTCAGCCCGGCGGCATCGTAAAGGCTGAAGGCGCACTGTATGCAAGCAAGGTTATGCCCGTTTGCCCTAAGTGCAAGAAGCCCGTCCGCGTAGGCCACGAGATAAAGAACGACAAGAAGATCAGAGTCTGCAAGAAGTGCGGCGCAGAGCTTTAAGCCGGCGGCACGCAGACCAATGCTTGACGGAGCGGTCGGATAAAGTAACTTCCGGCTTCCGTCGGTAAGGAGAAAATAAAATGTCAACAATGAAGACCTATTACAAGGAGAAGGTAGCGCCCGCACTTTTCAAGAAGTTCGGTTATAAGAGCGTTATGCAGACTCCTAAGCTCGATAAGATCGTCATCAATGTCGGCTGCGGCGAAGCTAAGGACGACCAGAAGAAGATCGACGCTATCATGAGCGATATAAGCCAGATCACAGGTCAGAAGCCCATTATATGCAGAGCAAAGAAGGCTATCGCAAACTTCAAGCTCAGAGAGGGCAACATCATCGGTGTGAAGGTAACTCTCAGAGGCGAGACTATGTATGAATTCCTCGACAGATTCTTCAACATTGCTCTCCCCCGTGTCCGCGACTTCAGAGGCATCAACCCCAACTCGTTTGACGGCAGAGGAAATTACAGCGTTGGTATCAAAGAACAGCTGATATTCCCTGAGATCGAGTATGAGAAGATCGACGCTATCAGAGGTATGGATATCAACTTTGTTACAACAGCTAAAACAGACGAAGAGGCAAAAGAGCTGCTTACACTCATGGGCGCTCCGTTTGCCAAATAAGAAAGGTTAAGGAAAAAGACATGGCAAAAAAATCAATGATTGCGAAACAGCAGCGCCCTGCAAAATTTTCTACCCGTTCTTATAACAGATGCAAAATATGCGGCAGACCTCACGCTTATCTCCGCAAGTTCGGTATTTGCAGAATTTGCTTCAGAGAGCTCGCATACAAGGGTCAGATACCCGGTGTCAAGAAGGCAAGCTGGTAATTTTACATCATTAATTAAGGAGGAAGCAGAAAATGCAGATCACTGATACTATCGCAGATATGCTTACACGGATCCGCAATGCGAGAGCCGCAAAGCACCCCACAATAAATGTTCCATGCTCAACAGTAAAGAAGCAGATAGCTCAAATCCTCGTAG
>CAMOKN010000326.1 GCA_946617595.1 uncultured Clostridia bacterium | reverse complement strand
TGTTTAAATGTGAAGATACTCGGTATCTATAGCGCGAAGCATGTCGCTTTTGCTTCTTTTCGCGTCCGAAAAGAAGCGGGTGCAGGGCGGCGCCCTGCTCTCAAGCGCAGCGACCTCTCACTGCTCTCAAGCGCAGCGACCTCTCACTGCTCTCAAGCGCAGCGGCACTTTCAGGATGCTGTGAAGACGAAATAGCTGGTAACTCCGTCCTCGAAGAGCATGGGGGAGTACGGGAGCTCGCCGACTGTAAAGGTGTTTCCGTGCTCTGCGGCTGATATAGTGCTGCCGAGTTTTTCAGAGAGTCGGACGAATGTGCTGAGGCAATATGGGGTATCGACATTGTTGTTGGTGAACCTTTCGATACGTGCGGTATCACATGATGTTACGGCTTCGAGAGTTTCAGCGTCGTGGAGCTCTGCTTCGTCCGGCTGGAGATAATGCGAAAAATCTATCGAGAAAGTTATCAAGCAGCTTCTGATCTCCGCAGCCTTAGCGAGAAGTTCCGACAGCCGCTGAGGTATGTCTGCTGCTTCGCGCGGAGATACAAGCAGACAGGCGACCTTTGCATCGGGGAGAAAATACTTTATGTACGGGATATGCGATGATGCGCTGTGGTCAAATTCTGTCATATCGTCGTCACGCGCCGCTCCCAGCTCAGAACAGAACATCTCCGTTATCTCTGTGTCATTTTCTGCTGTGCCGAACTCTGTGTTCCAGCTGCGGCGGCTCGTGCAGAGAGTGTTTTCAGATTCATAGTGCATCGGTGCGACAACTATTACCGTGTCGGTCTTTTTGCGCGTTGCAGCTGCCGTTTGGTATAACCCGGCTATGAAATGACCTGCCGCAAGATGATGCGGTGCAACTCCGCAAAGCAGCTCGCCGTTCGTATCGGATATCCGGCTGCGTGAAAGGTGATAATCAAATTTCTGACGGTCAAAATACAGGCAGTTCAGAAGCTCTGAATATCCATGTGCAGACGGTGATGAACTGTTCACAGGAGCAATATCTTCCGTTGTGTCAGAAATTTCCGGCACAGCGGATATTACGGAAGTTCCGGTGACATCAGGTTCAGCGGCATTTGTGTTTCCTCCGCAGCCTGCCGCGAATATTGCCGCAAGAAGCGGTGCTATAAGCTTATACGTTTTCATTTTAACTTACTGTTATTGACGAACGTCCGGAGTTTCCCCATTCTTCGGTGTCGTAGATGTATGTTACCGCGCTTTCAACAACAAATTCTCCTGCCGCATTCACTGTGAATGTGTATGAAGCGCTGCCGTTCGCATCGGTGAATATCTTCACGAGCTGACCCTCGTGTGTGCACCAGCCCTTCGTGCTTCTTGAAAACCTTCCGCAGGACGGAACAACATCATATACTATGCTGTTCGGCAGAGCTTTTATGCTGACAGTGACCGTTTTTCCGGGCGTCATTTCACCTGAGAGACTCTTTGTTACCGTAATTGTCGGTGAACTGTCATTTTCGGTTATCCTGCCGATGTAGCGCACAAGCGTATATACCGAGCCGGAAGTCACCGTAAACTTTGCGTTTTCAAACTGCTCACGCGTCATTTCTATCGTGTATGGTCTGTGGCGCTCGACACTGACATTCTCGGTCTTTCCGTCAAGATAGTATGAAAATGCTGCATTTCCCTTTACTGCGGGAACATAGTTTTCAAGATAAATTACAAGCTGTAATGCATAGTTGTTGTATTTCTTTTCGTCTGATGAAAGATAGCGTGCAAAATACTCGGCTTCGGGAAGATCAAGCACCGATGCGGTGATAAGCGCGGTGCAGGTGAGCTTCTGGCTGTTTGTCCCATCTATGAATGCGGTGATGTTTGCGGCATCGCTGTCATCTGTCTTTATTTCGGGCACGAACCGCATATATGTGTCATAAGCTCCGCTGTAGTCTCCGCTGAGCGCCAGAGCCGCCGAGAGATAGATGCCGCTTTCGGGGAACTGTACCTTTCCGCTTTCGAGCAATGCTCTTATGTCTCCGAGCACCGGCTCACCGAGTGCCGCAAGTCCCATATAGTCTATGCAGGCATCGTTTATCGGAGGATCGTTCTCCAGATCTTTGCGGAAAGCTTCTCTTGCTGCACGCCTGTTGACCGCGTCGGGCATTGCCGCACACATCAGCGCAGTGATCTCGTTGTCGGGAGCCGCCGCCGGCAGCTGTCTTGCAAAGCCGTCCTTTGTCTCTCCGATATATGCCGATACAACATCGTCGTGCGTGATATATCCGAGCTTTTCCTGAGCGTATGCGGAAGCCATTCTCATATCAAGACTCTCTCCGCTGTAGTTAAGCAGTCCGTAAAGGATATCCGTGCAGAACAAATATTCCTTGTCGAAGAAGGATATCCTCAGCGGGAATTTTGTGGGTGAGATCTTGTCAAGATCACTGAGTTCCATACCCTTGACAAGATAAGTTTCAAGCAGTGTATCCGTTACTTCTATCGGCATTTCTACAGCGTCACTGCCGTTCTCGTCCGACGCGGAGAACATCACTTTGTAACTGCCCTTTTCAAGCTTTCCGAAATTTGCAGTCGCTTCAGGTGCGATATCTATGGTCTTGTCGATGCCTTCACCGGTAAGTCTTACGGATATCACGCCGCCATTAAGACCTGCGCATTTTGCGCTTACAGCGATATCGTCGCCAACTACAAATTCACTCTGCATCACAGGCGTGATGAATACCGAACGTGTGGTGACTACGGGAATTGTGAGAGTACCGGCATAGAGACGGTCTTCACCGTCACCGCAGGCAGCCTGCACTGTTGCACGCCATGTTGTGAGATTGTCGGGGAGGGTTATTGTGAACACGGCATTTCCGTCAGCATCGGTGTAGGCTGTATCGAAATAAGCGGTATCCTTGAAGTTTGTTCTCAGACCGTCTCCCGGACCGCCGCCCTTCTCTCCTGATACGGTAGTGTCCTTGAAATGCTGGATATAGCTGATATGGTCGCTTGCAGCCGGATAATAGATGTGTGAATATACAGAACCGAGGATATCGGCGTTCTGATCTTCTATAGCAAAAGCCGCTTCGTCCACGAGACTCAGGTTCACGACAGCATTCTTCATAGGAGCGCCGTTTATATCCGATGCCCTGACCGTAATGGTCACGGTATCGCCAGCGTCATAGCTGTCCTTGTCGCTCGATGCTTCAAGCACTATATCACGCTCTGAGGGATCGAATTCTATAAAGCTGCCGTAAACTCTGTAAATATGCTTTCCGTCGAAATATGCACCTGAATATCTTGCGTCCGGTATCAGGTCGCGGGTGCCTTCTACAGCGACCGTGCTGTTATTTCCGACATCAAGTATCTGATATGAAATGAAGTCGCTCCTGTAGAGTGCAAGCATAAGCTTTCCGCTTATCTGTGAATCTGGGTCGCTGCATCTGAGCTTCATCTTCACTGTCTCATTCTCGCTGAACACTCCGTAGCTGTAATAATAGTCCGACTCTTTTCTGCCGTCCGGTTCAAGAGCATATATGAGATTTCCGGGACCTCTGCCTGCCGAAAATACCCCACCGTATGCGTAATACTGCATATAATCCGGCTCGTGTCCTTTTGCATAGACAGTGAAGGACTCCTGTGTGCTGTTTCCGTGGGAATCATTATAAGACATGATTATCTCATAATAACCGTTGTCGGAGATTATCGGCAGATCTCTGAGAGTATAGCTCCCGTTATCCGTCGTGAACCGGTATGCCGCGGCCTGAGTGGTATTATAATCATAGGTATATTCTGTAACAGTGCGTTTTTCGATATAGTCATAATAAGAGCCTGTCTCGATCTTTTCGGAGAAGTGATGCTTGACCGTGACAAATACTTCAACAGGCACAGCATCGCCCTTCAGGATATCGTATGAAGGATCAGGACTGTCCGATGAGGGCTGGGCTAAAAATTCCTCAGCCCGGCTGAAATCTATCTTGTTTGTCCTGACTGTAAGATCGTTTGTATCCTTGTTGAAGTCGTATGTGAGCATCACATCTCTGTAGAACGCCGGTGTGCTCATATATATGCTCTGATATGAATTTTCGACTCCGGTGAGCCGGAAATCCTGACCGTAGTATCCGGGCTTCCACGACATATCTTCCCATTTGGGAGCGCTGATGCTGACTTCGGCTTTTCCGTCCTTGTCTGTGGTGACGGTCACGGTCCCCTGATCGGCTGTATCGTATTCAAATGTAACGCCCTCTGCCGGTGTTCCCTCAAAATATTCGGCTCCGAGAGTCACCGTGAACGGATAGATGCTCGGGAGTATCACATGATCCGGAGCATCTGCGCTCAGCACGTATGTGGGCTTTACATAATCCATTATCGTGAAGTATGCTCTTTTCAGTTCGTCTTCTCCGCACATCAGCGAGATACCGCCCCATGATGTTGCATGATCCTTTATTTCAAATTCTGCGGTGAATGTTCCGTCGGAACGAGGCTTTATATCAACAGACTCACTTTCGGACAGACTAAGGGTCAGTTCGTCGGGTATCGTATCGCCGTGCGTTTTCGGGATAACGAATCCCCATACATTTATGGTATCTGTGGGGAGATAAGCTGCGCGGTCGGTATAGAGATACATATAGTACCGGTCGCTGTATGTCATATCCTCCGCGTCGGACAGCATAAGGCAGTCTATGTATCTGCTGCCGGAGAATGAGATATCTGTTACAGCATTTCCCTTTTCGCCGTTAGTGTCGATCTTCACAAGTCCGTCACTGCCGACGGTGCCGGAATATTTCTTCCCCGAAGTTTCTATTGTGATCTCAGCACCTGCCGCCGGCAGACCTGTCTCTGTGCTGTTCACGAAGAACACGTTTTCTTCGCCGAGACTCATCGCATATACGGACAAAGGTGTGATCTCAAACAGGTACTGAGCGGTAACGCCCGATCTGCCTTCGGCGCTTATATCGGCAGCGTAGTATCCGACCTCAAGATCTTCCGGCAGCAATATATATGAGCTCTGTGAATACTCTCCGCGCGTGAATGGCTTTTCTGTCGATGTGAACACCTCGGTCATCGCAGAAGTGTCGGTGCGCATATCAGAAGAACCGCTCATGCTCGTATGTTTCATTATGGCTGCTCGATAATCTTCGGCACTGTCAAATCTGTACAGATGAGTTTCGAGCCTCGGATCACTTTTCGCAAGTTCATGTGAATATGATATCTCGATGCAGACAGGATCGCCGGGAATGAATGTCTCGGAAAATCCGCTGGAGGAGCTTCTGGTATAGATGTAGCCGTTCGAGATGTCGGATTCGGTGACGAAGGTGCATATGTGATCCTCTGCGAGTGTCTGACCGTCCGGTGACGGCAGCCCTTTTTTCAGTGTGACGGTGTAGCGTGTTTCATAGTCATAGCCGCTGTAGGGCGTGAAATACAGTGTTTTGTCCTGCACCCACAATTTACCGTCGATATACGGCTCTATCGAGAAATAGTCCCCGATATTTTCGGGAGAGACCGCAGTGGTGAATTTTGCTTCAAATCCTGAATTGACATAAACATCGCCGGCTTCGTCGGCAGGATATACAGATCTTACGGAAAGCTTCTGCTCTGTCTCAAAAGCCCAGCTGTCGCAGATATTTCCGCCCTCGTCCGAGACGGTGAGTTTTACGAGACTTCCTCTTTCAATGGGCACGGTGCTTTTGAGAAGATATGATACTGATGTTTCTTTTTCAAGTATATAGTCTCCTGACGGTGAAAAGCTTATGCGTTCTCTCAGAGATTCTTCCGATGTTTCTTTCAGCAGGTCAATGCGCAGCTTTACGATGCCGCTGTCCGTACTTTCGCTGTCGGACACGGCTTCAACATTTGATATGATGTCGCTGACAGGTCTGCTGCGGTCGGAGATGACTGATGAGAGCGTCTTTGCGGACGCTTCATCGGGAGTCTCTGTTACGGCAGGTCCGGGTATCTGTGCGGCAGTTGTCACATCGGCTGTGCCGGTTACTTCCGCTGAGGTGATATCAGGCGCATAGACCGCAGGCTTTGCAGCATCTATCATTTTCGGAACGAATATCACTGCGGCTGCTGCTGCGGCAAGACCGGCAGCGGCTGACGCAAGTGCTATCACGAGCTTTTTCGGGGATCTGCGTTTGTTATCCGGCTGCTGTGCAGTACCGGCTGACGCGGCTTCACGCACTTCTGACGCTTCTTCTATGATGTCTTCATCGACTTTGCCTATTGCATCTGACAGTTCTTCTTTTTTCATGTATTTTACCTCCGTTCTGGTATTCTCACGGTTTCACAGGTCGTAGCCCTGATTTGTAAGATGCTGTTTAAGACCGTTCCTTGTGCGGAACAGAGAGCTTTTGATCTTTGCCTCAGTGGCTCCGAAGGCCGACGCTATATCGCTGATGGAGTCATTGAAATAATACCTGCACATGAAGATATTTCTTGATTCGGAAGGCAGCGTGCGCAGATAATCACTTATGCACTTTGAGAGGAAATCAAGATCTGCCGACTCGTCCGTGCGGTTCACATCAGACACACAATCTCCCAGTTCTTCAAGGGACAGAGCGTACTGTGAATCTGCTCTGGACGCGGTGTTGTGCTGTCTGAACAGTGTGATGGCGGTATTGCGGACTATAGTGCCGAGGTAGGCGGAGAGCTTTTTGGGTCGGTTCGGCGGGATAGATTCCCACGCTTTATAATATGTATCATTTACACACTCGCTGCTGTCTTCGTGGCTTCCGAGGATATTGAATGCTATTTTATAAAGGTAAGAATCGTATTTTGACTGTGTTTCGCGAAGAGCGTTCTCGCTTCTTGACAGAAACAGGTCTATTATTGCACTGTCTTCCATAAAATCCCTCCCATATATATAGACGAGAAAAATGAATCATGGTTTCGCATCAAAATAAATTTATATTTTGATTATATCATTATTACACATAAAAATCAATAGCTGGCATATTTAAAGCAAAATCGGCAGATACAGTGTGTTTCACTGCATCTGCCGGCTGAGTGCTATCCGAAGATCTTGGCGGTCTTGTCGCCTTTATTGAATATAAGCGCAACTATCAGTGCGAATATCACCGCTGCGGTGATACCGCCTGCGCAGGCTTCAAGACCGCCTGTGAGCGCTCCGATCAGTCCGTCTTTCGTGACGGCTTCGTTTACGCCTTTAGCGAGATTATAGCCGAAGCCTGTAAGCGGCACTGTTGCGCCTGCTCCGGCAAATTCCACGAGCGGCTCGTATATTCCTGCCGCTCCGAGGAATACTCCCGATACCACGTAGGTCACGAGTATCCTTGCCGGTGTCATTGACGTAAGGTCGATAAGAAGCTGTCCGACAGCACATAACGCGCCGCCGGTAAGAAATGCCCAAAGATAATCCATTTTATTTTCCTCGATTTTCAATATTTGATATGAACGGCGTGCGAAATGCCGGGAATACTTTCACCCTGCTGGACGAGAGTTGTTGACATAAGCGCTCCGGTCGCCGCGAACAGTACATTTTTCAGTTCTCCGTTCTTTACCCTGTCGAGCACATATCCGCACAGAACAGATGCGCTGCACCCGCAGCCGGAACCGCCGGCGTGCACGTCCTGCTTTTCACGGTCGAAGATCATCATTCCGCAGTCATTGTAATTTTCTCCGAGGTCTGTACCGTCCTGGAGAAACAGGTCTTTCAGCAGTTCGCCGCCGACGAATCCGAGATCGCCGGTCAGGATCAGGTCATAGTCAGCCGGACCTGTGCCGGTGTTTTCAAAATGAGTCTTAAGCGTATCGTATGCTGCCGGTGCCATTGCGGCACCCATATTGTTTGCGTCCTTTATTCCCATATCTATTATTGTCCCGACAGTCACAGCGTTCACGTAGGGTGGACCTGCGTGTGCACCGACTATCGCGCATCCGCTGCCGGTAGCGGTCCACTGGGAGGTCGGCGGTCTTTGCCCTCCGTAAGTCTCCGGGAAGCGGAACTGACGTTCTGCTGAGCAGAAATGTGATGATGTCATCGCAAGGTTGAATGTTCCCGGGTGGTTGTCGGCAAAGACAGATGCAAGCGCAAGGCTTTCCGCCATTGTCGAGCACGCGCCGTAAAGCCCGAGAAAACGCACTCCGTTGTTTCTCATACTGTACGCGGAGCTGGTGCATTGATTGAGCAGGTCGCCCGCAAACGCGAATGTTATGTCACCCTCGGAGAGTTTTCCTTTTATGAGCGCCTGCTCCATTGCGTGCTGCTGGAGACGGCTCTCTGACTTTTCCCATGTTCCTTCTCCGAAGGTAGAATCCTCGCTCACGTAGTCAAAGCAGCTGCCGAGAGGACCTTCACCCTCCATTCTTCCTACTGCCGAGCCGTATGCGACTATGGAGGGAAGAGACTCGGTCAGGATTGTTCCGTTTTTCAGAAATTTGCTCATTGATGTTCCTTTCTCAGCCAGCCTGTGCTATAAAAAGTATCACGCCGTATATTGCGGAAGCCGCAAGTCCGTAAACTATCACGGGTCCTGCTATAATGAATATTTTAGCTCCGACACCGAGGACATAGCCCTCGGTCTTGAATTCGAGAGCCGGAGAAACGACCGCGTTCGCAAAACCGGTTATGGGGACGAGAGTTCCGGCACCTGCGTGTTTCGCGATCTTGTCGTACAGTCCGAATCCGGTGAGCATGGCGCTGAGGAATACCAGGGTCACGGAGGTAAGAGTACCGGCGGTTTTCTCGTCTGTGCCGATCATTTTGTATGAATCCAGCAAAAGCTGTCCTATGCAGCAGATCAGACCGCCGATGAGAAACGCCATAGGTACTGTTTTATACATTTTTGTATTTGGCGAGCGCAGTTTTGAGAGTCTGCCGTACTCGCTTTCCGTAAGTTTCATGATATCATTCCTTTCATTTGAGTTTACAGGGTTATTTTTTGCATTGATCTTTCTTTTATTGCAGGCAAAATAATGAAAATTGTCATATGGGAACCTCTAAAAACCCATTTGAGAGAAAACGAGTCATCCGCGTCGAATATTTCGTCAAGTCTCCTCACCTTGCGCCAGCAAGCCTTCGGAGCCTTTCCTCGTCTTCGACACGGCTGCCACATTTTCTCTTTTCAAAG
>CAMOKN010000325.1 GCA_946617595.1 uncultured Clostridia bacterium | reverse complement strand
CTTTGAAAAGAGAAAATGTGGCAGCCGTGTCGAAGACGAGGAAAGGCTCCGAAGGCTTGCTGGCGCAAGGTGAGGAGACTTGACGAAATATTCGACGCGGATGACTCGTTTTCTCTCAAATGGGTTTTTAGAGGTTCCCATTACATGATGTTATGGAAAAACACATGATATGCAGGGACCGGAGTTATTCAGGACTCAGTACAAAGCAGGCATCAGAAATCCAGCTTGACCGCATTATTAACAGCAGGCAGAAGCTTTCCTCTGACCATGATATCCACACGCTGCTTCAAAAAATCCTCCGACTTATCCAAATTGCGGCGTATCCCATGATATGTAACAATGAACAATGCAAGAGGCTCCAGCATTTTAGTGTAACGTGCGACCTCATTCGGATCTTCGGTATTGAAATACTCTCTGCAGAATATATCCCATACCTTTTCTGCCAGATCTGTGTCAAACCCCATAATCCTTCTTATCTCCTCAGGCGGCAGCTGAACTTTCGGAGTATAGAGGCAGAACAGCCATACTCCCGCGACATCGAACGCCGGATGTCCCGTTCCCGCATCGCCTACGTCTATAAGCATAACATTACCGTTATCTATCATTACGTTTTTAAGGTTATAATCTCCGTGGATAAAGATACTGCGGTCGGGGATATCATCGAGATAACCTTTCAGCAGACCGTATTCCTCATCGGTAAGATAATTTTTAATGATACCGAGCAGTTCATATAACGAATCCTTCTTATTCTGAAAAAGTGCATCTTTAATCTCAACACTGTGGAATTTTTTCAGTGCGGACGCATACAGCCTTACTATCTCCTCAAATTCTGAGGGATAGGCTGTGATAAGCTGTGCGGCAGTTTTTGCGTCGATCATCTCATATACGACGCCGTACTTATCCCCGACTGTTACGGTATCATACGATATCGCTGTGGGAAGACCGTTCAGAAATGCTCTCTGCGACATAAGGCGTTCGTGTTCTATAAGATCCAGCGTACCGTGGTTGTAAACTTTCAGGATCGTTTCACTGTCAAGGCGATAGACCGTACCATATCCGCCGGAGCCGATCTCTTCGCAGCCCTCCGCCGATACCTTACGCATAGCCTTTTTAACATCGAATAACTCTGTAAAACCCGTAGTTTCAAATATATCATAAACTGCCGGTGAAACATTTCTGACAGGCAGAGATTTGTTGACTTTCTTGCTGAGCTTCAGAAGTACACGCAGTCCCGCGCTGGATATGTAAGTAAGGTTCTCCGCGTCGATCACGATATCTTCGTTTCTGCCTTCGACCGCTTCCATGATCTCCTTTTCGATCTGCGAAGCGTTGTTCATATCTATTCTGTTTTCCAGAAAGATCGTAAGGGTATTGTTTTCTGCCGATGTTTTCATATTTCTTCCTCCAGAGATTTTTAAGCCAGGGCTAAATAATTGATATTTCACAGCATCACCGACTTCTGCACCGGTAACTGTTGCAGAAGAGCTGTTTTTAGGCAATACCGCATAAATAGCGTGCGCCTATTTGTGCGGTATTGCCTTTAGAGGTTCCCTTTATTCTTTTTCACCGGGACCGTAATATTTAAGTCCGAGCATTGTCAGATCATCAAACTGCGGAGCTTCTTTCACAAATGCGTCAACAGCAGTACGTACACCTTTCAGGACTTCATCCTGCGAAGCGCCCTCAGGGATCGAATTGAGAGCATCGAGAGTACGTTCTGTACCGAAAAGCTCATTATCGGCATTTGTTGCCTCAGCGACTCCGTCTGTGTAAACGAATATGCTGTCACCTTATTATAGTCTATAAGCGAAATTTTATTTTATCATGCAATTCACAAGCTTAGCATTTCCCGTATCGAAGCTGAACTTGTTCAGCTTGATAGTGCAGCCATTTTTTGCAGTCGCATTCAGGGTAATATCCTTGAGTGTCAGATCGGCTGTCAATGCTATCGAACTGTTCTTGAATGTGATCGTATGACCGTTGCCGTTTATCGTCAGTCCGGCATACTTTCCCTTTGTCGGGAACTTGAATGCACTGCCGAGGTCGATGCTGCCAAGCAGGTTGATCGTGTAGCTCTCGCTGCTCTTTCCGGCTTTTGTTATCTCGCTGATGATGTCGGAATATTCGCAGTAAGTTTTGCCGCCAAACTGTAGTTTGAACGCACGGAGATAGACTTTTCCGGACTTCATGTACATACCATACTCATACTCGCCGTCGGTAACTTCGGGAATGATACCCGAAATATCGACCTTTCCGGTAAGATCAAGTTTTGTCTTGAACAGCTGTGTCCCGTCAGTCATTTTATCTCCGGTAAGCTTTATTGTTCCGTTGAGCGCACCGCTTATCGAAATGGGCTTGAAACCGCTTGCGAGGTCTATAGTTCCGTTGCCGGAGATGCCTTTCTTTATTGTTGCGGCAGCATCGGCTGCAATTTTCAGAACTGCATTGTCAGCAAATCCAAGCTCATTTACTGTGAGCGATTTAGTAACAGTGAGTGTGCCGTTCTCTGCGATCGTTCCGAATCCGGTAACGGTTGCAGCAGTGACGGAGTTGTTCACTGTAAGTGTTGTTTTTGTCGCACCTCTGATGGTAATTTCATTTCCGGAAACACTATCGAGCGTCAGGTCGCCGCTTGATGCGGTCACAGTGGCTTTCTTGCCGTTCAGCTCAACGTTTTCAAGCGTAAGTCCGTACTTTGAAGATGTTATCGTGATAGTCTGCGGCTTGCCGTTTTTCACAGCCTCGATATTTACATTGACAAGAGTGAGTTTCTGATTGGGCTTTATTGCTGCACTGCCGGTAAATCCGATCTTATAGCCGCTGCCGTCAATGATGATCTCGTTAACATCTTTCGCTTTCGGGAATGTCAGCTTGCTGATGCTGACATCCTTTCCAAGAGTTATAACCACCTTGTCGCCCTTCAGTTTTTTCAGAATATCTGTGAGTGTTCCGTCGGTCGGTTCGCCGTCAACATATATGTCAGCAATTGTAAATATACCGGTCTGATAAGTAACCGTGTAGTTGCCCTGTTCGGCATCTCCGCTCGGAGTTATCGTGTAAGTACCGACATCTTCACCGGCTTCACGGGAAAGCGTGTAGCTTATGGTATCGCTGCCGACAAGTCCTGTTACTGTTGCGGTAAGTTCCGGGTCGGGGGCGGCAACTGCACGTGTCTTGTCGTCCGCAGCAACAACAACGGCTTTTCTTGCTATCGTAATATTTATGCTGTCCGCGGCGCTGTCGCTGTGGTTTGCATCGCCTATAACCTTGTAAAAAACAGTGTAATCGCCTGCGTTTGTGCCTGTCGGGATATCTTCGGTATATGTTCCGTTCTCGGTCAGGCTGTAAACCATTGTACCGGCGTTTGCTTCACCTGCGGTCACAAGAGCCTGTGCGGAACCGTTGTATGTAAGTTCATTCGCAGTGGGAGCCGTAACTGTCGGATCCACTTTGATGACCGTAACCGGAACATCGTTCTCAACTGTATTATAATTGGTTGTATCATCAGGAGTAAATATTGCCTTGAATGTAGCCGGAGGTGAAACAACATTACCTACGCTCTGTGTGCTGTCTGCCCACGCCCAGCCGTCGGGAAGCTTTACATCTTCAAGCGTCTGTCCGAAAGTTGCTGTAAGACCTGTCGGAACTGTGTAGGCAGGGTCTGCCTTTGCGATAGTGTAGGGTACATAAACGCTGACATCTTTTGTTTCAGTTTCCGATATTTTCACATTGATGAGCGTAAGACCCACAAAGTAATCACCCACGCCTGTCGGTGCATGAGCGAGTTCATCGCCGGCTTTTTTATAGCCCGGAATAAGTTCTTCTGCCTCATAGTATTTGATATCTGTTGCATCAATAGCTAATCCTGTGGCGCTGTTGAAAGCGTCAAGTCCGGTCAGAGTCGCCGCTTCGCTGCCTGCACCACCGTATATTGTCAGTGTGGGAGCTGCAATAGTGAGTACAGCCTTGTGTTCATCAAGTGTGCAGCCGTCAGAAGAACACGTCGCCGTTATAGTCGTGCCGTCAACGGAGTAGGTGAAGTTGTGAATGTGTGTCCACTTCGCGTATAGAGTCATATCCGCTGTTATTACGGAATTTGTAAAATCGAACGGGTCGCCCGTACAGTTTTCGTTGTCGTACCAACCGGCGAAAGTATTTCCCTCACGGGTGGGTGCGGTCGGCTCATCAGCTTTTTCGCCGCTGACAACTTTCTGTGAATCGACGGCTGTTCCGCCCTTGCTGTCAAATGTGACGGTGAACGGGTGTTCAAGTTTGTTTATCTCCGCCTGTACTGCGGCAGCGTATGCGGCTGAGCCAAGTTCATTCGGGTGGATAGAGTACGCGCTCGGAGTAAGTGCGGTAACAGGTTTATTCAGATCCTGTGTATCTATAGTGGAATCAGTTATTATAGGATTGATATAAGGTTTATCAGTATATGCTTCATGGCCCGCAAAAGCATCTTCGACTGATACAAAACGTATGTTCATGCCATTCGCGCGGCAGTTATCCACAATTGCCTTTATTTTGCCATTGAATTTTTTTACAGCGTTGTTGACGGCAGCCGTCCTTTCTGCGGAAACCTGAAGTGGGATTTCCTGACCAAATATATTCATTGTCAAAGTAAATCCGTTCGCCGGAATCAGCGTAGGATAGCCCGCAACGATTATAGCAGCATTCGGAGCTTTTTCTGCAACAGCACTGTACACAGCCGCAATATCATCGGCAATATGGTCGTCGAAGTCATTCCATTTTTGTTCAAGGGTCTTACTGAAATCTTCGTCACTTGCTATGATAGTTGCTTTCATTATAGTGACAAATCCTATATCATTTCCGCCGATAGTTATCGTGACATAATCAACACTTTCTCCGATGCCGTTAAACGCATCAAGCTGCGGCGGAAGAGTTTTGGAGCCTTTCTGTTCGTTAAAATCGTATGAGACTGTCTGTCCGTTGCTGAAATGAGTAGTCTCTGCTCCGGAAGCAGCAGCAAATATCCAGTTTGTCCCCTTGTGATCTGACATAGTACCGGTGACCCCGTCAAGCGTAAGTCTTCCTCCCCACGCTTTTGTGGAGCGATGTGCAACCCAGTCAGGATCTGCGACTTTCTCTTCGTCAGTGCCTGTCTGACCGTAGAACGGCTCTACTCCCTCACCCGATGAATACGAGTCACCGAGCGAGACGATGATCTTCGGGTCTTCAACAGCACTTCCGATCACTGTGAAAACGGGTATGACGGCGGCGTAACTTGTTATCGCAATTGCCGCTGATGTGATGACAGACAGTATTCGTTTTATCAACTTATTCATATCTATTTTCCTTTCAAGTATATGCACGGGAGCCTGAAACTATCATTTCCATATACTATATTATAATACAGAATGTTTTTTTGTCAATAATTAATGTGTCCTCAATAACTGCCTTTTGGCAGTTATTGGCTGAAAATCTGCAAAACAGATTTTCAGATGTTGTGTAAATGCGCCTGCGGTGCATTTACACAACGGACACATTCCTTGAT
>CAMOKN010000324.1 GCA_946617595.1 uncultured Clostridia bacterium | reverse complement strand
TTGAGAGAAAACGAGTCATCCGCGTCGAATATTTCGTCAAGTCTCCTCACCTTGCGCCAGCAAGCCTTCGGAGCCTTTCCTCGTCTTCGACACGGCTGCCACATTTTCTCTTTTCAAAGCGGTTTTTAGAGGTACCCTTAAAAGCACAGAGCAAATGAAAGCCCTGTGCTTTTTTGTTGTTCAGAAAAAAGGGGGGTGGGGGTCAATTCATCTTTTCGCTGAGTTTCAGACCGCCGATAAGGTGGAAGTGAAGATGCTTTACGGTCTGACCGCCGTCCTCGCCGATATTTGTGATAAGGCGATAGCCCTTTTCGAGGTGAAATTCCTCGGCAAGCTGCTTTGCGGCAAGCATGATATCGCCTGTGACAGCTGCAGAATCTTCGGTGAGCGCGTTTACGCTGTCATAATGTTCTTTCGGGATTATCAGGATATGCACCGGAGCCTGAGGATGGATGTCCTTGAAAGCGAGTATCTTGTCGTTTTCAAAAACTTTGGCCGAGGAGATCTCCCCCGCAATTATCTTACAGAATAAGCAATCATTGTTCATAATACGATTCTCCTTATAGTATATATTTTCAAATATAGACAAATAGTATTATTCGAGCTCGGAAATGATCTTTATAAAGCTCTCAGCGTCCGAGAAATCCTTATATACAGATGCGAAGCGTATGTACGCGACATGATCGGTCTTTTTGAGCTTTTCAAGCACCATATCGCCGATCTGCTCAGAAGATACTTCTTTTTGAAGCTTGTTTTTCAGCTCGGACTCTATCTCATCGACCATATTTTCGATGCTCTCGTAGCTCACCGGCCGTTTTATGGTCGCACGTCTGATGCGTTCGGCAAGCTTTACGGAGTCAAAAGGCTCTATCGAGTGATCTTTCTTGACCACCATAAGCGGGATATTTTCTACCACCTCATAGGTGGTGAATCTGCATTTGCAGGAAAGACATTCTCTCCGGCGGCGGATCCTTCCGTCGGTTGGTCTTGAATCTATGACCTTGCTGTCTTCAAATCCACATTCGGGACATCTCATAATGAAGTTCTCCTTTCGGGGAATACGGTCACTGCTTTATTATGACCTGTAAATATCTTTCGGGCAATACCGTATTATATTTGTGCGATACAATCTTTATTTAATTTTACCACAAAATATTGACAATTGCAAGAAAAATTTTGATAAGTATTGCGGTTTTGATAAATTTTGTTCATTTTTTCCTGAATTCGGAACAAGACTCCGGTATTTTACATTCTGACAATAGCCGAAAATAAAGGCAATACCGTCGTTTGATATGTTTCTTCTGACAGCGAGGCAGAAAAATACCGCCTCAGGTAAAACCCGAGACGGGATTGGGAGCGCACGCTCTGCGCTGGTTGCGGTGCAGGGATTTGAACCCCGGAAATGCCTGAGTCAGAGTCAGGTGCCTTACCGCTTGGCTACACCGCAATATATTTGCTTTTCAGCTTTTCAATTTTAACACATAAAGCGAGGTTTGTCAAGTGTTTTTTTGACATTTTTCTGATTTTTCGCAAAAAAACGGATTTTTTTGATAATTCGGTTGTAAATCGCATGGATTTATGGTAGAATATCCATATTGCCTAAACCAACTAATGGGAGAAATGATATGAGCAAATATGACACCTATGAAAGCCCTTTCTGCACACGCTATGCAAGCGAGGAGATGCAGTATGTTTTTTCCGCGCAGAAGAAATTCTCAACGTTCCGCAGGCTGTGGACAGCGCTTGCGCGCGCGGAAATGAAGCTCGGACTTGATATTACCGAAGAGCAGGTAGCCGAGCTTGAAGCCAATATCGACAATATAGATTTTGCGGCAGCCGAAGCCCGTGAGAAAGAAGTCCGCCACGATGTTATGTCTCACGTTTATGCATACGGTCTTGTCTGCCCGAAGGCAAAGGGGATAATCCACCTCGGTGCCACTTCATGCTATGTGGGAGACAATACCGACGTTATCATAATGCGTGACGCACTTAACATCATTCACAGAAAGCTTGTGAACGTTATAGCAAATCTTGCATCATTTGCGGACAAGTACAAGGATATGCCCTGCCTTGCCTACACTCACCTCCAGCCTGCGCAGCTCACTACTGTCGGAAAGCGCGCAACTCTCTGGATGCAGGAGCTTCTCATGGATCTCGAAGAGATCGAATACAGAACGAAAAACCTTAAACTTCTCGGACAGAAAGGCACCACCGGAACACAGGCAAGCTTTGTCGAACTTTTCGACGGTGACGGGGAGAAGATAAAGAAGCTTGAAAAGATGATAGCTGAGGAAATGGGATTCGACAGCTGCTTCGCCGTAAGTGGTCAGACCTATCCGAGAAAACTTGATTATCAGGTCGTATCTGCGCTGGCGGGACTTGCGGAGAGCTGCTCCAAATTCAGCTATGATATCCGCCTTCTCCAGAACTTCAAGGAGATCGAAGAACCGTTCGAGAAAAACCAGATAGGCTCGTCCGCTATGGCTTATAAGCGTAATCCAATGCGCTCTGAGCGTATCACGGCTCTGTCGAGATACCTTATGATAGATGTCCTCAATCCGGCATTCACCGCAGGTACGCAGTGGTTCGAGAGAACTCTCGATGACAGTGCTAACAAGAGGATAGCAGTTGCGGAGGCGTTCCTCGCAGCGGACGCGATACTCAACATCATGCTCAATGTGACGAGCGGCCTTGTGGTTTACGGAAAAGTCGTAAGACAGCGTGTTATGAAAGAACTCCCGTTTATGGCTACCGAGAACATCATAATGCAGGCTGTTAAGAAGGGCGGCGACCGTCAGGAACTGCATGAAGCCATAAGGCAGCACAGCATGGCTGCCGGCAGGATAGTCAAAGAAGAGGGCGGCGAGAACGATCTTGTTGACCGCATTGCCGCGGATCCTATATTCAAGATCACAAAAGAAGAGATACTCTCAACGCTCCAGCCCGAGCATTTCACCGGACGTGCTCCCGAGCAGGTGAAGGAATTCCTCGCAGAGTGCGTAAAGCCTGTTCTTGACGCAAATAAGGACATCCTTGGCGAAAAAGCTGAACTTTCAGTCTGAAAACAGCACGGAGATCTGTCTTGGGGACTGCCTGCATACGATCGTATTCCGGTACAGACTTCAGGTCTGATGCAGGTGAAACAGAACCTTATTTCTGCGGAAAAATAAGAAAAACCCTTGACTTATTTATATTTTTGCACTATAATAATATAGTATTTTTTCAAAAAAAAAGAAACGGAGTGAAAACATCAATTGAAGCAGGTAAAAAAACCGGTGTTTTTCATCGTGTTTATCCTGATCGCAGTATTTACTTATTTTGCGATAATGGGATTCAGCACGTACTATGGCGATATCCAGACTGTCCATATCCGCGGCGTCAAGGATATACGCTGGGGAATCGATATAAGGGGCGGCGTTGACGTTACCTTTACCCCCTCGGAAGATGCCGTTGACGTAACTAACGATGATCTTGACGGCGCACGCTCGATAATCGAGACGCGTATGGTCGAGAAGAACATCACGGACTATGAGATCTATGTGGATCAGAACAGCAAAAGAATAATCTGCCGCTTCCCGTGGCAGTCTGACGATGACAGCTTCGACCCCGAGCAGGCAGTCAAAGAACTCGGAGAAACTGCGATGCTCTCGTTCAGAATGGGCTACAGCGGTGATCTTGCAAGCGGTCAGACCTATGAGGATCTTGAGCTTGTGCTGACCGGCGCGGACGTTGCAAGAGCTCAGGCAGGCTATCAGAGAGAACAGGGCGGAGATCTTGAATATATCGTATCGCTGACACTGCATGACAGCGGAAAAGAAGCATTCAAGGACGCTACAACGAGAGCTAAGGATTCCGGTGAGAGAATATCCATCTGGATGGACGATCTCGAAATATCCGCTCCGACGGTTAGTGCGGTCATCGCAGACGGACAGGCTACTATTTCCGGAAACTTTGATGCTGAGTCCGCAAAGGCTCTTGCGGATAAGATCAACGGCGGTTCGCTGCCGTTCAAGCTTGTCACCGACAGTTTCAGCACTATTTCTCCTACACTCGGTACCGGTGCAAGAGACGCTATGGCGTTAGCCGGGATCATCGCATTCTGCCTTATCTCGGTACTTATGATCGCGATGTACAGACTTCCCGGCGTTATGGCAGTCATTTCGCTTGCAGGTCAGGTCGCGGGAACATTTGCCGCAATTACCGGATTCTTCGCATTCAATGACAGCTTCACAATGACAATACCCGGTATCGCCGGTATCATACTTGCGGTAGGTATGGGCGTTGATGCCAACGTTATCACAAATGAGCGTATAAAAGAAGAACTGCGTGCCGGAAAGACTATCGACGGCGCACTGTATATCGGCTTCAAGCGTGCGTTCTCCGCTATATTTGACGGAAACATCACGATGCTCATTATCGCCGTTATCCTTATGGGTGCATTCGGAACTCCCGACAGCTGGTGCGCTATCATTCTCACTCCGATATTCACATGGTTCGGCGTTTCTACAGCCGGTTCAATATATGCGTTCGGCTATACACTTGCAGTCGGCGTTGTCCTGAACTTCCTGTTCGGTATCCTTACCACAAGACTTATGACTATGTCGCTGTCGAGATTCAGGATATTCAGAAATCCCGCACTTTACGGCGGAAAGAAGAAAACAGCGGGAGGTGTCGGAAATGCAGAATAATAAATTCGACTTCCTCAAAAACAAGAAGATATTCTTCATTATTCCTATTGCAATTGCGGTAATAACCATTGTGACCGCGCTGATAATAGGAGTTCCCGTTGATATAGAGTTCAAGGGCGGTACTATGCTTACCTACAGCTATAAGGGAACTATTGACGTAAATTCCGTTAAATCGACTGTTGAGGAAATGAACCTCGGTACTGTCGGAGTTACTACCGGCTCTGCTTTCGGTTCTGATCTTGAGACGGTGCAGATAGCCTTCGCATCTGATCTCGGACTTACTGCCGAGGTGCAGGCACAGGTCACAGAAAAGCTCCAGTCAACATTTGCGGACAACACCCTTGAGCTTGTAAACAGCCAGGACGTAAAGCCGAGCGCAGGCTTCTCGTTCTTCCTCAAATGCTTTGTTGCGGTAATATTCTCGTTTATACTGCTTATTATCTATATCGGGATCAGATTCAGGAATATCGGCGGCTGGTCTGCCGGTGCATTCGCTCTTGTGGCACTCGCAAACGATGTGTTCATGGTGTTCGCGACCTTCGTATTCATGAGACTCCCGATAGACGCAAACTTCATGGCGGTTATACTGACCATTCTCGGTTACTCTATCAATAACACTATCGTGCTTTACGACCGTGTACGTGAGAACCGCAAACTCTACGGCAAAAAGCTTACCGTCAACGAACTTGTCAACAGCAGTATCAACCAGTCCCTTACACGTTCGATAAAGACTACTGTAACAACAGCTATCGCAGTCCTTTCAATGTGCGTAGTAGCAATTCTGAGCGGCGTTGAGTCTATCGTAAGTTTCGTATTCCCCATGTTCGTTGGTCTTATCGCCGGTGCTTACTCCTCTATCTTCATCGCCGGACCTGCATGGACAGTCTGGAAGAACGCTCACCCGGACAAGAAGAAGGCGTGAGATCGGGTTTTGAGATGTCGCTGCGCTTGAGAACCTTGAGAGGTCGCTGCGCTTGAGATTGGGGAAAACCTTTTGTTCACAAAAGGTTTTCCCCAAACCCCTTTCCAAAAAACTTTACACGCTTCGCAATGTAATTAACAAGTAACTGCCCCTTCTGGCAGAAAACTTATCCCGCGACTTCTCAGTTGCGGGATAACTGTTATGGTGCTGACGATGAAAAAACAGATAACTCTACGAAATAAGCTTGCGGCCGCAGGCGTGTCTGTATTCGCAGGGTTCTTTATATCATCGTTTATCGGAAGCACAGCTTCCTTCGTCACAACGGCAGTATTGCTCCTGTGCGGAGCTTTTATGATGTTTGTAATAAGAATAAGAGCGGCAGCTTTTGTCATCACGGCACTCGCTGCTGCTTTTCTTATGTTCGGGATATACAGTTCGATGTATATTGACAGTGTGTCTGTACTATATGGGTCTGTCAGGCAGGTAAATGCGAAGATCCTGTCCGTTGAGAATACCGGAAACGATAATCTGAGGATAACAGCCGAAGGAGACGCGGAAGGGATCTTTGTCAGATTTTCGGTATATTACAAAGATCTCGGCTTTTCCGCAGGTGATGAGATAAAGGCTGAAATAAAGTTTTCCGAACAGCAGGATCCGGTTTCATATAACAGTAATTACAATTTCGCGGAGGGTATATTTGTCCGTGCATCGGTCGTAGATGTCGAAACGATATCAGCCGGCAGCGGAATGTATATTTTCTCGGCAATTGAAGCATACAGAGAACATATTAAGGATATTGTTTACTCAGGAATAAGCGGCGACGATCTCGGACTGATACTCGCTATGTTCTTTGGTGACAAGAGTGAACTATCTCCCCGACTTTCGGAAAATATCCGCAAGTGCGGTCTTTCACATATAACGGCGGTGTCGGGGATGCACTTTGCTCTGATAATCACCATATTGATGTCACTTCTGGATCTTATCGGGCTCCGGAACAGGTATAAGCTAAGATTCTTCATTGCGGCAGTATTTATTATTGTGTTTATGGTGTTTTTTGATCTTACATCGTCCGTCCGGAGAAGCGGTATTATGATGCTGTTTTATTACGGGTCTGAGCTTTTTCGGAGAAAGTCGTCATCGTTGAACTCTCTCGGTGCCGCAATGCTTGTGATACTTCTCATAGAGCCATGTGCCTGCCGCGATCCGGGACTGATGCTTTCTGCGTGCGCAGCATACGGCGCCGGTACTGCCGCGCCTGCTGTTTGCCGGGCTATAGAGAAGCATATACCTGTATCTGAGCGTTTTGGATCGCTGATCGCTTCGGTCTGTGCGGCGTACTTCACTATACCGCTTTCCGCAGTAATGTTCGGAGGCTTTTCGTTATGGTCGCCGATAACCACATTACTTGTCTATCCGTTTTTTACGGCAGCAATGGTGATAACACTTGCTCTCGCTCTTACAGGAGGACTGATAGGAACTGCCGCTCCGGTAACAGCTGCGGTCTGCGTAAGACCAATGCGTTTTATCATTGATCTGTTCTCAGGATCCAGGTACGGGTATATCACGATAGACAGTGAGATCATACTGCCGTTCACAGCGGTATCTGCCGCATTTATTTCGGCTGTTGTGATATTTGCACGTATCCGCGGAAAGGGGATAAGACCGGTCATATATTCCTGCGTTATATCTTTCTGTGCACTTATGGGAACAGTTACTGCCGACAAGATCGCAAAGAAGGATCTGACAGAGATAAAAATATACTCCGACGGTAATGACTCGCTGGTCGCTATAGTATATCCCTCCGGAATATCGCTGTTTGCCACTGATGTGAGCGATGATCTGTCTTCCGAAGCTTATGGCATTATGAGCGGCTGTGGGAAAGACCAAGCCGATCTTTTATGTGTAATGGCAGAGCAGAAGCACCGCGCTATGTATTCCGACGTGTTTGACGGGCTGAAAGCTTCGGAGGTCAGATATCTTGAAAACACAGATGCAGGATACGATATCGGCGGAAATTATACGGTACGTATCTTTGAAGATGCTGTTCTTGCAGATATAAACGGTGTCAGTCTGGTTATATGTGATGTTGCGGCTGCGGATATTTACGGAGGGCAGGATATTGCGATATACAGCAAATACAAAAAATCGGCTGAATACGATATAAACAATGTTACGATCCTTTGCGACAGGAGATATCCTGACACCGCCGGCAGCCGCAATGCGTATTATGACAAGGTCAGTATCTTTATAAACAAGAACGGGGAATATTATGTAAAATAAGAATGTCACACAGACAAATAATGCTTGCAATAAAGATTTATTTATGATATAATGAAATTGATAAGATACTTTCAATAAATGGCTTACCGGGGTGATGACAATGGCTAACCGAAATGACGAATATTACGATAAATTCACGAAAGAGATATTTGAGACGATAAAGAGCCTGAAAAACGATGACAGGGGAGAGTTTATCGTACAGACATACGAAAATCTTTTTCAGAAACTGAAAGAAGCCGACAGCAAGCCCGCAGGTGTGTCCGTCGATATGGCAAAGCTTCGTGAAGACCTCGCTAATATACGTGGGATAGGCGGTCAGCGACTTGATGAGATAATGGCGGTCATTGAGCGGCACTTGTCTCAGCCTGCTCCGGATGAAGAGAAAGATAAATAATATCGCATTTAATATAAAATGCACAGGGCATAAGTTGCTCTGTGCATTTTTGTTTGTGTTAAGGGAACTTCTACGGTTTACTCAGGTATCAGCTTTTCATGCTCTCACAGCATCTTGATTATATCTGAAAAGCCGCTGTTTTTTACGCGGGAATAGATCTTATCGACTTTTTTGGGATTGGGGACGAGGACGAGTGTAACATCTGAGCTTTCTTCAAGCTCCGCGGACTTTGCGATAGCTGAGAGAATATCCTCCTCCTTATAGAGTATAGCGGTTTTCGGACGGTCGCCGGAAAGCACGATGTTGTTTTCCGATACTATTGAGAATATGCGCTCAAATCCGATAGAAAATCCGACTGCCGGAATATTTTCGCCTGTGAATCGTCCGATAAGTCCGTCGTATCTTCCTCCGCCGGCTATAGTACCGCCGAATTTTTCGCTTGCGACCTCAAACACTGTTCCGGTGTAGTAACCCTGTCCTCTGACGAGAGACGGATCATATATAACAGAATAATCCTCAGAAAGCCTGTCAGATGTTTCTATGATATATTTTAGCTGCTGAAGCACCGGCTTTGCGTCTTCTGAGCAGTATCTTTCCATATCATCGAGGGTGATGCTGCCTTTTCCGAGAAGTTCCGCAAGCTTTTCTACAGCGGATCCGGGCATCTGCTTTTCACGCAGTTCTGCCGCAACTCCCTCTGCACCGATCTTATCGAGCTTGTCGAAAGTTACGGACACGGTATCGAGCGAATCTTCCGGAAATCCCATTGTTTTCAGCGAATCACGCAGGATCCTGCGGTCATTCACGCGAACGAAGAATTTTCCGATCCCTATTCTGCCGAGAGCTTTTGCGGTAACGGAGATAAGCTCAATTTCCGAGCATACCGACTCTGAGCCGAGGATATCAATATCACACTGGACAAATTCACGGAGTCTTCCTCTCTGCGGACGCTCGGCGCGGTAAACCTTGTCTATCTGTATGCATTTGAAAGGGTTAGGCAGCGAGTTACGGTTGTTTGCATAGTATCTCGACAGCGGCAGTGTCAGATCATAGCGCAGACCGAGGTCGCAGAGTTCTTTCTCGTCAACGGGTGTTTTTTCAAGTGCCGCAGCGAGCTTTTCTCCGCGTTTGAGTATCTTGAAGATCAGGTTCAGGTTGTCTCCTCCGTCACTCTTGTCGAGGTTTTCGGCACTTTCGACTGCCGGAGTATAGATGCGTGTAAATCCGCATTTTGTGTAAGTATCGAGTATCAGCGACATAAGTCTGTCGCGCTGTGCGGCTGCATCGGGCAGATATTCCTGCATTCCCTTTTGTGGCTTTATATTCAATTTGATTTATCCTTTCGTGTTATATTATGGCTATAAACATACCAAAATTTTTGGTACATTAATTAATGTCTGCTCATCAGCCAACAAATGGCTTCATAGCGCAGCTTGAAGCCATTTGTTGGCTGCAAAAGTGCAAGGAAAATTTTTATATTTTAGGATTCTCCTTGCCCTTTTGTTCGTCCGAAGGACGAA
>CAMOKN010000323.1 GCA_946617595.1 uncultured Clostridia bacterium | reverse complement strand
TGCTTATAGCGTGGCTCCAGTCGAAGATAAACGCGGTCGAGCAGAAAAGCTTTGTCGAGCTGTCAAAGTTCAACCGCATATTCAGCTATGTTTTCTGGCAGCTTTCGGACTTTCGCTATGGAAAGGATATCCGGCTTTATGACAGCGCGGATATGATGAACCGCAAGGCTGAATACTATTCCGAAAAAATGTGTGACGTATGGAAAAACGAGAGCCGCGATGAACGGAAAATGGCGTGGGGAATGGATATCATCAACGCTCTGCGTGACGGGATAAGCTACTTTTATATAGGCTATCTTGCAATAACCGGCGCAGTCACGATAGGCGATTTCTCAATGTGCATCGGTGCGGCGGGAACGCTTTATTTCTCGCTGAACGGAATTATCGACAGTATACAGGGTATTGTCAATAAGTGCAATTACGCTCACCGCTATATCGAATTTATGGACTATCCCGCCGCAATGCAGAAAGGTACGCGCAGAGTCACGGACGGCGATCATACTATCGAGTTACGGAACGTGTCGTTTAAATATCCGCGTTCGGACAAGTGGGTGCTCCGGGGTATCAATATCACCATAAAACAGGGCGAGCATCTGTCGGTAGTGGGGCTCAACGGCGCGGGAAAGACGACATTTATCAAGCTTCTGTGCAGACTGTACGATGTTACCGAGGGCGAGATACTGATAGACGGCGTGAACATCAAGGAATATTCTGACGAAGAGTACCGGAAGCTTTTCGCAGTGGTGTTTCAGGATTTCAGCCTGTTCGCGTTCAGTCTCAGAGAGAATATATCCTTCTCCGATGACAGTAAAAATGACCCCGCGATAAACGAGGTCATTGAGAAATGCGGACTTGCAGATGATGTTTTAAAACTCCCCGATGGGCTCGGTACGATGATGTTCAAGAGTTTTGACGAGAACGGGACGGAGCTGTCCGGCGGTCAGAAGCAGAAAACCGCGATCGCAAGAGCGCTGTACAAAGACGCACCTGTGGTCATACTCGATGAGCCTACCGCCGCTCTCGACCCTGTCGCGGAGTATGATATATACCGCCAGTTCGACACCCTTGTGGGCGGAAAGACAGCGGTTTACATCTCACACAGGCTTTCGAGCTGCAAATTCTGCGACCGGATAGCAGTATTCGCCGACTGCACCATAAAGGAATACGGCACACACGATGAGCTTGCCGGAAAGCCCGGCGGCATTTACGCGGAAATGTTCGCGGCGCAGGCACAGTATTATAACGTATAACAAGGGAGGCGCCTGCATGCTATGACGGAGATATGGTTGAACTGCATTATGCGGCAGAGATGTGTCCTGAAATCCATAAGTCCTATCCTGCGGGGACAGGAAAATGTGCATATTCGTCTAAATGCAGAGTTTTCCGGCTATTTCACGGTTGAACATTGTAATAAGTGTACGTCGTCTTGGAATATATGTCAATAGTATTCACATGTTTATAATTGCCTAACTAACAATATTCAGCTGTTTTTATATCATATATGATCACATTTGTTAAGGCAATGCCGCACAAATAGGCGCACAGTGTATTTCGCAAAGACATAGAATATGTTCGTATGATCCCGCTCTGCGAGTTCGGTGATATACCCGGACTTTGCAAAGCGGGAGCTTTTAAATATGTAGAAATTGCATATAAAATCGCCGAAATGTTTGTACAAGATGACTTATTTTTGCAAAATACTCTTGTTTTTTTGTTTAAAAGTAGTATAATACAATAGATAATCTATGCCTAAAAATGAACAACAGTAAAGGGGTGGTTCCTAATTCCGAACATTACGAAAACGCGCTGCTCTGCATAAACAACGGCAAGCCCGTTCTTTGCGAGAAAGCGTTCACGGTGAACGCGGGTGAAGCGGAAAAGCTGAAAAACGGAGTTTCATATGAGTTGAAGCCGACAGATTAAGAGCTGTCCCGAACTGTAATATTATATAAGATAAAAACAATACGGCAGACCGATCAGTCGATCTGCCGTATTTTGATGCAGTTATCATGCAGGACAGCGTGTTTCACTGCGGCACAGTTTTATCTCACTCCTCCTCTCCGTAGATACTCAGTCCTGCCTGCAAATTCGCGGTCTCGGTATCTGCGTAGGGGGCATCTGACCATATTTCCGCGGCTCTTGCAGTATTGGCTTCTGTAATTGGATAGTAATACGCAGCGGTTTTTTCGCTTGCGCCGGGCGGGTTATAAATGGCAAGATAATACCGCTCGCTTCCGGTGTATGCGGACTTTTCGGCGCAATATCCAAGAAGTTCCGTGAACTCCGGTGAATCCGGTGACAGTCTGTGAATTTCAGAGGATTTCAAATAATCACCTGCGTTATAGAGTCTGACTTCTGTGTTCCCTTTTATATCGTCTTCTCCGATTTTGACGATGAACGGACGGGAAGCCGAATAATCCTTCTCCGTAAACAGGTCGATACCGTGTTCCTCCAGGAGAGCGACTGTTCTCTTAAAGAACGGATAAACAGGATAGTCAAGATCGCCTACACTTGCGGAGCCGATCCCGGTATTGACATCATTCGGATACTTTATTTCACGGTAAATATGAATATAGGCAGGCTGACTGTACGAAGTGAGATACAGCGTTTCAAAGGTGACTTCCGCAGCGTCTGCCTGCATTGCCGAGTAAAGTTCATCGACATCAATGTCTGTTCTTATCCTTTCATCGCCGTTCCGGAATGCATACACATATTGGAGTGACGGAGTAAGTTCGATCGTTTCCCAGCGGTAGTCCTTGTTAAGATATGTGTAGGAACTGCTCTCTTCGCGGTTGTATCTCCGCGAGAAACCGCCGCATTCAAAATACATATTGTACAGATCGCGGACGTAGCTGTCATCAACATTATACACGCGCTCGGTAACGTATTTATCGCCGTTCTGATACATTATCGACAAGCGGACACCGTCCTCCCTTGTGAGCGGACTGTTTTTGTCCGCAAAGGGGCGCTCTTTGAGTATTCGTTTGTGTAATTCCGCCGCTTTATCATAAGGGACATCGAAATACAGCCAGTCATAACCGTTACTGAGATTTATATTGGCACGGTCAGATTCGATCGGCGACGGAATATAGGTCACATAGCCGTAGCCCTCGGTAATCAGCGCTCCGGCGCATATTCCGAAGCTGAGGGCTGTCGTTATGACATATCTTGCCGCCGTGAGCGGTATCTGTTTCGGCTTTCCTCCGCCGATCAGCTCCGCAACGATCAGTATTGTCAGTGTTACGGCTAACCACAGGACTATGAATATTCCGGAATCCATATTTGTGCCGGAACCGCCCAATAACTGATAGAATCCGTAATTGAATGCGAGTTCGGGGAGCATTATGCGAACGCTGAAAAATGCTGTCGCGGCGAGAATATACAGCGCTGTGAAACCGTGGCGGGCATACTTATAGACGAACGGCTCGCCGGTACGCTCGGCACGGCGGTGTTTCTGCAAAAAGTATGCTCCGGCGCAGAGTGCCGCAAGATATACGGCAATGAACAGATAACCCCAGGGCGAACGGTTGAGCAGATAGTGCATATCCCCGTAACCCGCTGCCATAAGATAACCGAATGGCGACAGCAGGGAAAACAGCGAAAGAT
>CAMOKN010000322.1 GCA_946617595.1 uncultured Clostridia bacterium | reverse complement strand
TTGAGAGAAAACGAGTCATCCGCGTCGAATATTTCGTCAAGTCTCCTCACCTTGCGCCAGCAAGCCTTCGGAGCCTTTCCTCGTCTTCGACACGGCTGCCACATTTTCTCTTTTCAAAGCGGTTTTTAGAGGTACCCATATAAGACCGAAATTGCAACTGTTTCATATATATGCGTCGATTGACAAAAGCAGTATTATCCGCTGAAATAAAACGTGAAGTTTGCAGCGTTCACCGGAAGGGCGCAGAATGATCCCGGCAGGATAAGGTCTCGCCGCGTCCGGGCGCAGCATTTATCTCAGATTTGGGATCATCAGGGTGCAGCTGTTTGATGTGCATTCAAAAAAATTTTAAAAAAACTATTGACAACGGGGAAAAAAAGTGATATATTATGTTTAGCACTCAGAGAGATAGAGTGCTAACACTCCGAAGACGAGACTGCTAACAGCAGAGAAAGGCATACCATTCCGAAAGAGGGCGGTAAAATGGAAAAGAGGGCTTATAAGATACTCGAAATAATCGTTGATGAGTATATACGCACCGGCGAGCCTATCGGTTCAAAGACTGTGCAGGAGCTGCTCGGTATCAAAGTCTCTTCCGCAACTGTCCGTAACGAAATGGCAGCACTCGAACAGCAGGGACTGCTCGAACACCCTCATACTTCGGCAGGAAGAGTTCCCACTTATAAAGGACTCAGGCTGTATATCAGCAGACTTGCCGAACAGCAGATACCCGAATCCGATAAGAAAAAGATCGACGAGATATTTGAAGAATTTGAGGGAATGACAGATGAGGTCATTATCGAGAACGCTGCGAGAGCTCTTTCAGAATTCACAAACTGCGCGATAATCTCCGCAAATGATTCAAATAAATTCTCGGTCATCACAAAGGTAGAAGTGATACCCACCGGACGCAGAATGTACGTCCTGATGATGATGACGTCGGGCGGAGGAGTCAAGAACCGGGTGTGTCGGCTTTCATTCGACCTTACCCATGAGCAGATGGATTTCTTCCGGGATTTCGTGAACAAGAATCTTGAGGGCGTCAATCTGAAAGAACTGTCCGATGATTATATCGACGACCTCTCGGCTGCGCTCGGAAGTTACGTAATGGCGCTTTCACCGCTCCTTAAAGGTATCGCAGAACTTTCCGCGGATATGATAAATGAGAGAGTGAAGATCGAGGGTGAGGAAAACCTGATAGAATGCTCGGAGCTGAAAGGAAATGAGATCGCAGCGGTGCTCAGACAGAAAGAAGCACTCACTGCCGCTTTCGACAACACGTTCTCCGGTATAAACGTCCTGTTCGGTGAGGAAAACGAGACGTTCGTCATCTCAAATTCAAGCATGATAACCGGAACTTTCAGCAAGGACGGAGAGAATGCCGGCGGGTTCGGAGTAATAGGTCCCATGAGACTTGAATACAAGAAAATAATCCCTTATATAGAGTATTTTACAGACAAAGTTTCGGATATGATCTCAAGAGACCGTGACTGTCCGGAAGGAGATGATATAAATGAAACTAAGGAGGAAGATGAAGATGGGTCATGAAAAAAATGAAGACGAGATATTAGAAAAAAAGGAAGAAGACACCAAGACTCCGGACGAGGAAAACGCAGAAGAATCAGCTTCCGCAGAACCGGAGACAGAAGTCATCGAGCCTGAAAAAGAAGACGAGACTGCAAAGCTGAAAGATCAGCTGATGCGCACAATGGCTGAATATGACAACTACCGCAAGCGCACCGCGAAGGAAAAGACCGAGATGATGCCAGATATCACCGCAAGAGTGGTGGGAGAGTTTCTCCCCGTGCTCGACAACCTCGAAAGAGCGCTCGCTGCGGACTGCACAGATGAGAGCTACAAAAAGGGAGTCCAGATGATCTACGATTCGTTCATCGAAACTCTTGATAAGCTCGGAGTCGAGAAGGTCCCGACAGAGGATTTCGACCCGTCGATGCATCAGGCTGTTCAGCAGGTGCAGAGCGAAGATCACGAAAGCGGAAAGATCGTAACAGTGTTCCAGAACGGTTACCGCATCGGCAGCAAGGTCCTCAGATTCGCAATGGTGTCGGTCGCGCAGTAGCATAGCAGAGCGAAGAGGTATGAATATGAATAAATTATTCACCTTTTTGGAAAATTCCGATTAAGCAACAAGATCAGAATATACAATGAAAATGATGAGTTGTTGTTTATAATCAAAGTCAAGAGAAACTGAATCAATAAAAATACAGGAGGCAATTATTATGGGAAAGATCATTGGTATCGACCTCGGAACCACAAACTCGTGCGTATCCGTTATCGAAGGCGGTGAAGCAACCGTCATCACAAACAGCGAAGGAAGCAGAACAACTCCTTCCGTTGTTGCATTCACAAAGGACGGCGAAAGACTCGTCGGACAGCTTGCAAAGAATCAGGCTGTAACAAACCCTGAAAGAACGATAATCTCTATCAAGCGCCACATGGGAAGCGATTATAAGGTTGACATCGACGGAAAGAAGTACACCCCGCAGGAGATCTCCGCAATGATACTCCAGAAGCTCAAGGCAGAAGCCGAAAGCTATCTCGGTGAAAAGGTAACAGATGCGGTCATAACGGTTCCTGCTTACTTCACAGACTCACAGAGACAGGCAACAAAAGATGCCGGTCAGATCGCCGGACTCAAGGTTGACAGGATCATAAATGAGCCTACGGCTGCGGCACTTGCATACGGTATCGACAAGGAGAACGATCAGAAGATCGTCGTATATGACCTCGGCGGCGGTACTTTCGATGTGTCCGTTATCGAAATAGGCGACGGTGTTCAGGAAGTTCTTGCAACTGCCGGAAACAACAAGCTCGGCGGTGATGACTTCGACCAGAGAGTAATAGATTATCTGGTATCCGAATTCAAGAAGTCCGACGGAACAGATCTGCGCAACGACAAGTTCGCTATGCAGAGACTCAAGGACGAGGCTGAAAAGGCTAAGATCGCACTTTCAAACTCGACTTCCGTAAATGTGAATATCCCCTATATCACAGCAGACGCAGCAGGTCCTAAGCACCTGAATGTTACGCTCACAAGAGCAAAGTTCAATGAGCTTACCGCAGACCTCGTAGAAGCAACAATGGGACCGCTGAAACAGGCAGTCAGCGACAGCGGACTCAAACTGAACGAGATCGACAAGATTCTTCTTGTCGGCGGTTCAACAAGAATACCTGCGGTTCAGGAAGCTGTAAAGAATTACCTCGGCAAAGAGCCGTTCAAGGGCATTAACCCCGATGAGTGTGTTGCAATGGGCGCGGCTCTCCAGGGCGGCGTACTGAATAAGGAAGTCACCGGACTCCTTCTGCTCGATGTAACTCCTCTGTCACTCGGTATCGAGACACTCGGCGGTGTATGCACGAAAATGATCGAGAGAAATACAACTATCCCGACCAAGAAGACACAGGTATATTCCACAGCAGTCGATAATCAGCCCAGCGTTGATATCAACATCTTACAGGGTGAACGTGAATTTGCAAAGGACAACAAGTCCATAGGCACATTCAGACTCGACGGCATCGCTCCCGCTCCGAGAGGAGTACCGCAGATCGAGGTAACATTCGATATAGATGCGAACGGTATCGTAAATGTTTCCGCAAAGGATCTCGGCACCGGCAAGGAGCAGCATATCAGCATCACCGCTTCTTCAAACATGAGCAAGGAAGATATCGACCGCGCTGTAAAAGACGCAGAAGCATTCGCGGCTGAGGACGCGAAGAAGAAGGAAGAGATAGATGCCCGCAACGAAGCCGATCAGATGGTATATCAGGTCGAGAAGTCTATGAGCGATTTCGGCGACAAGGTTACTCAGTCCGATAAGGACGCTGTAAATCCGAAGCTCGACGCTCTGAAAGAAGCTCTCAAGGGCAGCGACATAAATGCTATAAAGAATGCGAAGGAAGAACTCCAGAAGGCATTCTATGAGGTAGCTCAGAGAGTTTACCAGCAGACAGGCGGACAGCCCGGTGCAGCTCCGGAGCCTGATGTTTCGGGACAGGGCAGCTCGATGGGCGGCGGCTCGAACGATGACAACATCGTTGATGCCGACTATAAGGACGCAAACTAAGGCAATATCCCCGCATCGTGCTATCGGGTAAATTCCCGGTAGCACAATGCTGTTTGTGAATAAGCCGGTCAGCGGTAATACGGATATGCTGATGTTTGAACGCAGATGTTAAGGCAATACCGCTGCGCACTATTCACTTTGACCGGAGGTAAGTATGGCAGAAAAACGTGATTATTATGAGGTGCTCGGGATACAGAAGGGTGCCACGGAGGAAGAGATAAAGAAAGCCTACCGTAAAATGGCGAAAATGTATCACCCCGACCTTCACCCGGACGATCCGGAGGCTGCCGAAAAATTCAAAGAGGTGAACGAAGCGAACGATGTTCTTTCGGATCCTCAGAAGCGGCAGAGATACGATCAGTTCGGTCATGCCGGCGTTGACCCGTCTTACGGCGCGGGCGGCAGCGGTTACGGCGGATTCGGCGGATTCAGCGGATTCTCGTCCGGCGACGGAATTGATCTCGGCGATATATTTGACTCGTTCTTCGGGGGCGGAATGGGCTCGCGCAGTTCAAGCGCAAACCCGAATGCACCGAAGAGAGGTTCGGATATCTCCGTAAGTTATACCATCAGCTTCATGCAGGCGTGCAAGGGCGTTTCGGCATCTATAGAGGTGAACCGCACAGAGGTCTGTGATACCTGTAACGGAAGCGGAGCAAAGCCCGGGACTACTGCGAAGACCTGTACAGAGTGCAACGGCACCGGACAGATACGTTTCAACCAGAGGACGCTGTTCGGTACAATGGCATCGACCCGTCCGTGTACAAAGTGCGGGGGCAGGGGAAAGACCATAGATACGCCGTGCCAGACCTGCCGCGGAACGGGCAGGGTGCAGAAGCGCCAGACGATAAACGTGAATATCCCCGCCGGAATAGACGACGGACAGATACTGAGAGTTGCCGGACAGGGAAATATGGGCTCTAACGGCGGTCAGAGGGGCGACCTGAATGTCCGCATAAGCGTAAAGAAGGATCCGCTGTTCGAGAGAAAGGGATTCGATGTATGGACAGAGATCCCGATAACATATTCTCAGGCTGTGCTCGGAGATGAGATAACCGTTCCGACTATCGACGGAAACGTTACTTATAGCGTTCCTGCGGGAACTCAGCCCGACACGGTCTTCAGGCTCAGGGGCAAGGGTATCCAGAAGCTCCAGCGCGACGGCAGGGGAGATCAGCTTGTCAAGGTCACGCTTGAGGTGCCGAAGAATCTTACCAAGAAGCAGAAAGATGCTCTTGTGGCATTCTCGGAGCAGCTCACCGAAAAGAACTATGAAAAGCAGACGGGTTTTGTCAATAAGCTGAAAAAGTTCACCGATGATCTCAAAAAGAATTTCGGAATGTGAGAAATCAGCTGCGTCTGACAGTTTAAGGCTATACCGCACGATCTTTGTGCAGTATAGCCTTAATAATTCTATCGCGGAGCGGTTCGCTTTTTATCTCGCTTCTCAGGCGCAGACCGGATCTCCGTACAGCTCTTCGAGGTGTTGAAGCGCGGAGTTCAGCACTCTTCTGATATGCCGCGGTGTATAACCGGTCTTGTCGGCAACTGTCTCGGTCGTTTCGTGGAGTATGTACCGGCGTTCTATGACAGCTCTTTCTGTAGGATCTTTGAGTTGTGACACCATATCCATTATCTGCTCTTTAAGATCAACAAGCTTATCTATCTCTGCGTCGATCCTTATTTCAAGATCGGCAATTTTCGCGGCATTCTGACCGACTTTGTCGGAGTGAAGACCTTTTGCGCCGGAGAAGGGTTCTCCGGAAATGCGGAGGGTGCATTTTTCTGCAAGGGCCCTGAGCTGCGCGATCTCTTCAAGATAAAGATTTATCCTGTCGTCTATTTCTTTATGTGATGCAAGCAATTTTTTTACGTCCATAATTTCTTCTCCTAACATCTCATACTGTGACTTTCACAATACATTCGGGGCAGATCAACATTTCTTTCACTTCATACGCGGTACCTCCGCCGAAGAGCGGTTCTCCGCAGATACTGCACGATACGCTGCTTACTGCGATATTTTCGCTTCCGCAGCGGCTGCATATTTCGGAAGATATGCAGTCCGGTTCGTATATCCTTGACGGGCGGCTGCCGCAGTGTCCGCATTTTCTGCATCGGTATATATTACCGTTCAATGTTCACTCCTTTCCGTTTCTTACGGGGTGTCGAAACTTTGTTGCATATTTGGGACAATCTCATAATAGCACTAATTGTCCCGAATGTCAACCTTTTTTAAAATTATTTTTGAGAAATTGTCGATTAATGTTGCATTTATGGGATAATTGTGTTATAATGACATCACAGAAGCGTGAACAGTGCAGAAATTACATATAAGACGGAGGAGAAATCATGGAGAACACATCACTTACCAACAGAATCGGCTGCCGCAGAAAAGAACTCGGTCTGTCATATCAGGATCTTGCCGACAGAACGGGACTCAGCAGATCGACCCTGCAAAGATATGAGACAGGCGGAATAAAAAATATCCCGCTCCGCAGACTCAATGCCCTTGCAGAAGGGCTGGAGACTTCGGTCATGTATATACTCGGAGATACCGAGCCTTCTAACGCGGAGGTGCTTGAAAGGGGGATATACGATGTACCGGTATTTGACAGCGTCAGCGCAGGATTCGGAGCTTATGCCGACAGCAATGTGATATCCTTTATCCCCACATTCATCGGGCACGCCGCGGAGAACGGAGAATATCTCTGGATAAACGTAAAGGGCGACAGTATGTCCCCGAAGATCGAGGACGGCGACCGTATCCTTGTACGGCGTCTTGACAGCGTAGAAAACGGAAGTGTCGCAGTCGTTATGATCGACGATGAGGCTTATGTGAAAAAAATAAAGTTCGGCAGAAACTGGATAGAGCTTCACTCCTTCAATCCGTATTATCCCGTCCGCAGGCTCGAAAATGAAGATGCCGCCAGAGTAAGCGTTGTCGGGCTTGTTATTGAGGTAAGCAAAAAACTCTGAATCTGAGCCGGAGTATTGACTTGATATCTGCGATATGATATAAGGCAATACCGCACAAAGAGCGTGCGGTATAGCCATATAATTTCCCTGTAAAATGAAAAGGAAACATAAATAATGAATGACCGAATAGGAACGCTTATTATACTTGCAGCGCTTGTCGTTATGTCCGCTTTTTTTTCCGCAGCGGAAACGGCTTATACCGGCGCAAACAAAATACGTCTTAAAAGCAGAGCTGAGAACGGCTCGAAAAAAGCCGGACGTGCGCTGAAAATAATCGAGAATTACGACAAGACCCTCACTACTATCCTTATTGGAAACAACATAGTGAATATCGTAACATCTTCTCTTGCCACAGTTCTGTGCATAAACGTGTTTGGCGGACACGGGACGCTGATATCCACGATAGCTGTCACTGTCATTGTCCTGATCTTCGGAGAGATACTCCCGAAGACGATATCGAAGCTTCACGCGGAGGATTTTGCCTGCGCAATAAGCGGTATCATGAATGTGCTTGTCATCGTGCTGACACCGTTCTCTCTGTTTTTCCTGCTGATACAGAAAGGCGCTTCTCATATTTTCAGGCGCAGGGGCGGCGAGGTCAGCATGACCGAGCAGGAGCTTATGCAGATGATAGATGAGATCGAAGATGAGGGCGTTCTTGAAGAACAGGAGAGCGACCTTGTGCGAAGCGCGCTCGAATTTGACGAGACGCTTGTTTCGGCTGTCATTACTCCGCGTGTGAATATTGTCGCGGCAGAGATAAATACCGGCATCGACAAGATGAGAGAACTGTTTCTCTCTGAGGGCTACTCCCGTATTCCCGTATATGAGAAGACCATAGATCATATTGTCGGCATAGTGCGCCACAAGGACTTCTTTGAGCATCTCGTAAGGGGCAGCAACTTCTATGTGAGGGACGTTGTTGAAGATACCATTTATGTTCCGAGCCTTATGAAGATATCCGATGTGCTGCGGCAGATGCAGAAAAGCAAGACACATCTTGCGGTGGTGGTAGATCAGTACGGCGGCACCGAAGGGATAGTTACGCTTGAAGACATAATCGAAGAACTGGTCGGTGAGATCTGGGACGAAAACGATGAGGTGACCGCTCCGGTACGTTTCATAAATGATAAAGTATTTGAAACAAGCGGTGAGGTAACACAGAACGATTTCAACCGCTATTTTGAGGACCGGTATGAGATAAATTCGGACAGCAACACGGTAGGCGGCTGGATATATGAGCTTTTCGGGAGGATACCTTCCAGGGGTGAGACGATAGAGACTGAGGATTTCAGGATAACCGTAGAGAGCCTGAACGGTCTTCGTATCGGAAAGCTCCGGTTTGAGATACTTGACCGGCCCTCCGGAACAGACCGGGACAGCGGCAGATGACATTCTATGTGGTAGTTACCGTAGTATGCGTCACGGCGTTTGCTGCTGATATGATACTGCGGTATATGGAGAAGGTACGCTCGTTCGGAATGGAAGAACGGCTTCATAACATAAAGGGCAGGACTATCCCGATAGAAGATCTTATTCCGCATAACATCACGATGCTGACGATCTTCGGCACGGCGTTCGGGGCGTTCGGCATAGTGTCCAAGCTTTTCGGGATACACGGTTTTGTGAGCTTTCCGGCGAGTATTGCTTTCGGGTGCATTGTAAATTTTACGGTCATGCATTTCATAAAACCGTTTTTTGTGGGGATCTCCGGCAACGAGCTGAATGACAGGACGGATATAGGCGGAATGCCGGCGGTATGCATCGAGCGCATCGGCGGGGACGATTACGGGCGGATAGAGCTTGTATATAACGGGAGAAAATACGATTTTGACGCAGTTTCAGCCAATGACACCGACATAGAGAAAGGCGAGGCAGTTTATGTTCTTTACCGCGAGGACAGTTTGTGTTTTGTGGAGAAGCAGTCGGAGATCACGGATATAATCAATGAAAAGGAAGAAACCTGAAGACCGTTGATGGATTTCGGCATCAGCGGTCTTTTTTTTAAAATTTGATGTAAATGGTGCAGAGACTTTCGGGGAAAACTGCGAAGCGACTTCTCAAGCGTGAGCGACCTCTCAAGTGGGATTCAGTAAATATTATCAAAAAAACATTGCAATTTTTATAAAAATGTGCTATAATAATTTGGTATATACTGTAAACGTGGGAGAAAGAGTGATCTTATGAGGATAATCGGTATCGACCCGGGGTATGCGATAGTAGGCTTCGGGGTGGTGGAATACGAACATTCCGGATTCACTGTTGTGGATTACGGGGCTGTCACGACCGACGCGAAGACCGAGTTCAACACCCGCCTTATGGAGATATACAACGATCTGTGCTACATCTTTGACAAGTACGTTCCGGAAGCAATGGCGATAGAACGGCTGTACTTCACCACAAACCAGAAGACTGCGATAGCGGTCGCCGAGGCAAGAGGGATAGTCCTGCTTGCGGCGCGTCAGCGGAATATACCTATTTATGAGTACACTCCGCTGCAAGTGAAGAACTCTATAACTGGTTACGGAAAAGCCGTGAAGAAGCAGGTGCAGGAGCTTACGAAGAATATCCTGAAACTTCCGGAGATACCGAAGCCGGACGATACCGCAGATGCGCTCGCTATTGCGGTCTGTCATGCACATTCGTACAATTCGAGACTCGGTTCGTACACACAGTGAACGGTGAGAAAAATGAAATACAAGCACCCCGAATTCAGATACATGATCGTAGGGCTGGTATCTTTTGTCTGCACTGCTGTTCTTGTTATCATACAAAGCAGCAATATTGACAGCGAGCTGAGACTTGCCATTGATATCCTTGCGCCGGTCCTGTTTGTGATGTCGCTGCTGATACCGGTCATGGCAAAGGCTTTTGCGTACAGCGAGATGTTCTCACTGTTCGCTCCGAAGAATTTCAGCCCGCAGTACGCGGTCAACCAGTACGGGCTGCACGGACGGATAAAAGGAAAATATACATTTCTTGATGCTGTATCGAAAGCGTGCGCAGGAAACTTTGAAGAAGCATACCTTCTCTATACGAGATGTCTTTCAAAAGCGGAGGATAAGCGGCTGAGAGCTGCGTGCTACAAGGATATGGCAAAAAATCTCCGCAGAATGAACAATAATATCCTGCTTCTCCCCTATATGCTGGAAGCGTGTAATGAATTTCCTGATGAGATCATGTTTTTCGACTGGGTAGCAGACTATTATCTCTGGTTCGACAAGGCGGACGAGGGCGAGGGGCATCAGTGGTACAGAGCGGTGATAAATTCAAAGACCGATGACAGAATAAAAGCAAAGGCTTATTATTATCTGGGGATCTTCGACCTGTATCATAACAATTACAGTGAAGCCGAGGAAAACTTTGAAAATTCGTACAGGCTCTATTCTCCGCCGCCGTGCTATCTGTGCATAGATATCGCCGTGTGCAAGGCTGCTTCCGGAAAATACGATGAGGCGCGTGAATACGCCGTTCAGGCTGCGGCAATAACCGACAGCGACGATGACATAGACTATATAACCGAAAAGATGAACTATCTGTTCAAGGCAAAGAACGGTGAGATAAATCCGGAGACAGAAAAGCTCGTGAATGAGCTTAAAAGGCGCAGAGAATACAGATCGGTCAACTCTGTAAAGACAGAACATCTTCAAAGGATAAATGATTCGCTGATGTCCAAATAAAAGGAGACAAAATGATATACAGTTTAAGAGGAAAGCTTACACACAAGACAAATGATCTTGCGGTAGTAGAATGTGCCGGCGTAGGCTATGCGTGCAGGACTACATCATATACCCTCTCGCCGCTCAGCGTGGGAGATGACGTGTTTCTGCTGACGTATATGAATGTACGTGAGGACGCGGTAGAGCTGTTCGGGTTTTCGGAGGCTGCCGAGCTTAATTGTTTCAAGCTGCTGCTCTCGGTCAACGGAGTAGGTCCAAAAGCCGCACTGTCCATACTGTCGGATATGTCGCCGCAGGGATTTGCACTCTGTGTCGCGCAGGGCGACGGAAAGGTGCTGACCCGTGTTCCGGGTATCGGAAAGAAGACCGCAGACAGGATAATATTGGAACTCAAAGATAAGATGACAGACAGGATAGGTGAAATATCGTCGGATACTTATGCCGAGCTTTCAAAACCGAACGTTCCTGCTTCCGGCAGTGCGGCGGAGGCAATAACCGCCCTTACCGCCCTCGGTTTCAACAGCACTCAGGCTCAGAAAGCCGTAGCCGGTCTTCCCGCAGACCTAACCGTCTCGGAAATGGTCAAAGAAGCACTCAGGAGGATCGGAAACGTGTAAAAGGCGGCACATGGATTCTGTTGTGTACTGCTCCTGCCGTAACAAAATCCTGAGAACAGAATATAATGTTATTATTATCGGAGGGATCCTGATTTGATAGAAATGAATAAAGACCGTGAATCGGAAGTCCGTTCACAGTCCCGCATCACCGAGCCTGAGCTTACGCCCGAAGATACGGATATAGAATACAGCCTTCGCCCCAAGCGCCTGAGCGAATATATCGGTCAGGATAAGGTAAAGGAGAATATGACGATCTTCATAGAGGCTGCAAAGGCAAGAGGCGAAAGTCTCGATCATGTCCTGCTCTACGGTCCTCCCGGACTCGGAAAGACTACCCTCGCAAGAATAATCGCAAATGAAATGGGTGTCGGCATCAGCATAACCTCCGGACCTGCTATCGAAAAGCCCGGAGATCTCGCGTCCATACTCACTAACTTAAAGGACGGAGATGTGCTGTTTATAGATGAGATACACCGTATGTCAAGACAGGTTGAGGAGATACTCTATCCGGCAATGGAAGACAATGTGCTCGATATCATCATCGGCAAGGGTCCTTCAGCCCAGTCGATACGAATAGATCTTCCGCATTTCACACTCGTTGGTGCCACCACAAGAGCCGGACAGCTAACCGGACCGCTGAGAGATCGTTTCGGTGTTATACAGCGGCTTGAAATGTACACCGAAGATCAGCTCTGCGATATTATCATGAGATCATCGGTGATACTTTCTATCCCTACCGACAAGGACGGTGCAAGAGAGCTTGCCGGCAGATCGAGGGGTACTCCCCGTATCGCAAACAGGCTGCTCAAACGTGTGCGTGACTTTGCCGAAGTAATGGGGAGCGGACGAATCACCAAAGAAATGGCGGATATCGCGCTCGACAGGCTTGAAATAGATAAACTCGGACTTGACGGACTCGACAGACGAATGCTTACTATGATAATCAAAGGGTACAACGGCGGTCCCGTCGGTCTGGAGACGCTCGCATCGGCACTCGGAGAAGAATCGGTCACGCTCGAAGATGTGTGCGAGCCCTTCCTGATGCAGCTGGGATTTATCGCAAGGACTCCGAGAGGAAGAATGGCAACTGCACTTGCATACAAACATCTCGGCCTTGAACAGCAGGGTCAGCAGAGATTTGAATAATATCATTATTGAGGAGAGATCTTATGGGAAGATTGTTCGGAACAGACGGCGCTCGCGGCGTCGCTGTCACAGAACTGACTTGCGAGCTTGCAATGAGCATAGGCAGGGCTGCGGCGATAGTCCTTACCAAGCACAAGTCCGCAGGCAGCAAGGCAAAAATACTTATCGGAAAGGATACGAGAGTTTCTTCGGATATACTCGAAGCTGCACTGATATCGGGGATAATGTCAGTCGGTGCGGACGCGGTGCTGCTCGGAGTCGTCCCTACACCTGCGGTCGCATATCTTGTGAAGCATGAGAATGCAGATGCCGGAGTAATGATCTCCGCTTCTCACAACAGCGTTGAGTACAACGGTATAAAACTGTTTGCGGGAACAGGCTTCAAGCTGCCCGATGATGTCGAGAATGAGATAGAAGCGCTTATACTCGATAATCCGGGATCTGTCGTGCTGAAAAACGGCACCGATGTCGGAAGAGCCACATATCTTGCGGACGCTTCGGATCTGTATATAAAGCATCTCGCAGAAGTCTCCGATGTGCATAACAAAGATCTTCGTGTTATCGCGGACTGTGCTAACGGCAGCGCGTCCGCTACCGCAAAGAGGCTTTTCGATAAGCTCGGTGTGAAGTATGATATCATAAGCGCAGAGCCTGACGGAACTAACATAAATGAAGGCTGCGGTTCAACACATACAGACTGTCTTCAGAAGAAGGTGACCGAGGGTGGATACGATCTCGGAGTTGCGTTCGACGGTGACGCGGACAGGTGTCTGGCGGTCGATGAGAAGGGAAATATCGTTGACGGCGACAGGCTTATTGCGATAATATCAAATGATATGAAGGCTTCCGGAACGCTTAAAAAAGATACCGCAGTTGTTACGGTAATGAGCAATCTCGGCTTCCACACATATATGAAGGAGCACGGCATAAATACGGTCTGCACGTCTGTCGGCGACAGGTATGTACTTGAAGAGATGCTGAAAAGCGGTTACAACATCGGCGGCGAGCAGTCGGGGCATATAATTTTCCTCGATCACGCGACCACCGGTGACGGACAGCTCACTGCCGTAAAGCTGATCTCGCTGCTCTCAAGATCCGACAGAAAGCTGTCGTCGTACAATGAGGAATTTGCTGACTACCCTCAGCTTCTCGTCAATGTAAGGATAACAGATGACAAGAAAGGGCTGTGGGATAAGAACGAAGCCATTCTTGCATCTATAAAAGAAGCACAGTCGGCACTTGCAGACAACGGACGTATCCTCGTCCGCGAGAGCGGCACAGAACCGCTCGTCCGCGTTATGATAGAGGGTAAAGAAGCCGCTATGGTCGAGAAATATACAAACCTTATCGCAGATACGGTAAGAACGGAATTGTGCTGAGATCCGCCGCTGCGCTCGAGACTGGGGGAGGAAGAGGAAGGGAACCCCTCTTCCACCTTCCGAATAATAATCGGAGAAGTTATGAGGATAGCTGAAAACTGGAAAGATTACAGACTTATTGATACATCGGGCGGAGACAGGCTCGAACGCTGGGGAGATGTCACACTGATACGCCCCGACCCGCAGGTGATATGGGCAAACCCTGATCCTGCGCCTGAATGGAACAATGTCCACGCAAAATATATACGTTCGTCAAGCGGCGGCGGAAGCTGGGAATACCGCAGGAAGCTTCCGGAAAGCTGGAATATCCGTTACGGCGGTCTTACGTTTCTCGTAAAGCCTACGGGATTCAAGCACACGGGGCTTTTTCCGGAGCAGGCTGTGAACTGGGAGCTTTGCGATAAGCTGATAAGTTCGGCTGACCGTGAGATAAACGTACTGAATCTGTTTGCATATACGGGCGGTGCGACACTTGCCTGTGCAAAAGCAGGTGCAAAGGTATGTCATCTCGACGCTGTAAAGAACATGGTCGAGTGGGGCAGGGAGAATGCGCGGCTGAGCGGACTTTCTGACAAGCCGATACGGTGGATAACCGACGATGCAATGAAATTTCTCGGGCGCGAGATAAAGCGCGGGAACCGCTATGACGGCATAATACTTGATCCGCCGAGTTACGGCAGAGGTACGAACGGCGAGCTGTGGAAGCTGGAGGACTGCATATACGAGCTTATGGAGCGGTGTACGGCTGTGCTTGCGGACAAACCGCTGTTTGTGATGCTGAACAGTTACACGACCGGACTTTCGCCTTCGGTGATGTCATATCTTCTCAGAATGACGATCGGACAGAAGTACAAAGCCGATATCAGTGCGGAGGAGATAGGGCTGCCGGTTGAGCGGACAGGTCTGCCGATACCTTGTGGGAATACTGCGATCGCACTATTTGAATAATACAGGAAACATCGCAGAGACTTTCGGGGCAGATTGCTAAGCGACCGGATCTCGGGCGGAAAAAAAGAACAAAACAAAGGGATTTTTAATGAACATCATAGAAGTAAAGGAACTTGTCTTTGAATACAAGATATATGATGACAACGGTGAGGAGACCGGTGCCAACCGGGTGCTGAACGGTCTTGATCTTACTGTGCCTAAGGGGCAGTTTCTTGCGGTACTCGGGCATAACGGGTGTGGTAAATCCACGCTTGCGAAGCATTTCAACAGCATACTTACACCGACAAGCGGGAGTGTCATTGTGAACGGCATAGACACTGCCGATGAAGACAGGATATTTGACATACGGCAGACGGTCGGAATGGTATTTCAGAATCCTGATAATCAGCTTGTCGCGACTGTTGTGGAAGAAGATGTTGCTTTTGCGCTGGAGAATCTGGGTGTCCCGACAGAGGAGATACGAAAGCGCGTCGATAATGCGCTGAAGATAGTGGATATGTATGATTACCGCGAGCACTCGCCGCACCAGCTTTCGGGCGGACAGAAGCAGAGAGTAGCGATAGCCGGGATACTTGCAATGAAGCCGGAATGCATCGTGCTGGACGAGCCTACCGCAATGCTCGACCCGAGGGGCAGAAAAGAGGTCATGGATACAATAAAGAACCTCAACGGGCAGGGCGTTACCATAGTCCTCATAACACATTATATGGACGAGGCGGTGCAGGCGGACAGAGTGGTCGTTATGGACGACGGAAAGATCATTATGGACGGCGTGCCGAAAGAGATATTTCCGCAGGTGGATAAACTGAGAGAACATTCTCTCGATGTGCCGCAGGTGACTGAGCTCATGTATGAGCTGAGAAAAAGCGGGCTCGATGTTCCCATAGATGTCATCGGAGAGGAAGAATGCGCGAAGGCGCTGCTTGGACTGCCGCACGGCGTATATGTTCCGAAACCGCAGAAGAATGAAGATAAGAACGATGATGACGATGTGCCGTATATCGCGGAGATAAAGAATGTGACGTACACGTACAGCGTCGGTACGCCTTTTGAATCCACAGCGGTCGATAATGTCAGTGTAAGCATTAAAAAGGGACAGTTCGTCGGTGTCATCGGGCATACCGGAAGCGGAAAATCCACTCTGATACAGCATCTCAACGGGCTTCTGAAGCCTACATCGGGTGAGATATTCATAAACCGGAAAAACATCTGGGAAAAGGGCTCGGACATTCGTTCAGTCAGGTTTATGGCAGGACTTGTGTTCCAATACTCCGAATATCAGCTTTTTGAAGATACTGTTTATAAAGATATAGCATTCGGACCCAAGAATATGGGACTTTCGGAAGAGGAGACAGACAAGCGCGTCCGCGAGGCTGCAAAGGCAATGGGGCTGAAAGACGAGCTGCTCGAACGCTCACCCTTCGATCTGTCCGGCGGACAGAAAAGAAGAGCTGCGCTGGCGGGAGTCATCGCGATGAAGCCTGAGATACTGATACTTGACGAGCCGGCGGCAGGCCTTGATCCGAAGGGCAGGGACAAGGTGCTGGAAGAGATAAGCGAGTATCACAGAAATTCGGGAACAACGATACTTCTTGTTTCTCACTCAATGGAAGATATTGTGAAATATGCGGAGAAGATTCTTGTGATGAACAGGGGAAGGCTTTTCTGCTACGAAGATACGGATACCGTATTCAGCCACACGAAGGAGCTTCAGCAGATCGGGCTCGGGATACCTCAGATCTCCCGGCTGTCGCATCTGCTTGCGAACGGCGGCATGGATATCGGCGGTGATATATACACGGTCGCACGTGCAAAAGAAAGAATACTGGAGATAACAAATGCTTAACGATATAACGATAGGGCAGTTTTTTCCCGGTAATTCGGTGATACACAGAATGGACAGCAGAGTAAAGATAGTGCTTGAAATAGTATTTGTTGTAACGCTGTTCATTTCGCAGAATTTCTGGGGGCTTGGCATAGCCTGCGTATTTGTGATAATGGTGTACGCGGCATCGGAGATAAGTTTCAGGCTGATGTGGAAGAGCATAAAACCGCTGCTCCCGATAATTATTTTTACGGCAGTGCTGAATCTGATATTTGTAAAAGGTGATGATGCGCCGCTTGTGAGCTTCTGGATAATAAGCATTTACCGGAAGGGTATAGAGACATCGCTGTTTATGATGCTGAGGATAATATTCCTGATCGTGGGAATGTCACTGCTCACCTACACGACTTCGCCCATAGTGCTCACAGACGCGATAGAAAGTCTGCTCTCGCCGCTTAAAAAGATACATTTTCCTGTGCATGAGCTTGCAATGATGATGACGATAGCGCTCAGATTCATTCCAACTCTTATAGAGGAAACAAACAAGATAGTGATGGCGCAGAAAGCACGAGGAGCCGCAATGGATACCGGTGGGCTGATAAAGCGCGCAAAATCTATGATACCGATACTCATTCCGCTTTTCATAAGCGCTTTCAAACGCGCAAACGAGCTTGCCACTGCTATGGAATGCCGCTGTTATAAAGGCGGCGAGGGCAGAACAAAGCTCCGTGTCCTCAAAATGACAAGACTTGACCTTTTCGCAAGCCTCATAATGCTCAGCGTGCTTGGTATGGTCATAGTTGATAATATCGCTTTTGCCGTCTGAGATCTGCCGCTCCGCCCGAGATTGGGGCATGAGAGGTCGCTTCGCTCGAGACTGGGGAAGGGAGAGAAATGGAACCCCATTTCCCGCGGGGAAATGAGTTTCCCTCCCTCTCTGGAAGCTCATTTTATCGCCGCATCCTTGCGGCGTTCTGTGAGCTTCTTTGCGGCATCCTGCCGCCCCTCCCCAGACCCCACACCTCTTCCACCTTCCTGAAAGGCGAATAGCTTCGCGGTTAAATTAGAAGGTATGTGCGCCTGTTAGAGTCTTACAAACAGCGCAGAGACCATTCAAGTTC
>CAMOKN010000321.1 GCA_946617595.1 uncultured Clostridia bacterium | reverse complement strand
GAAAGGCGGCACCTGAGTCAATAGTGTACTGCTCCTGTGGCGGACAATACAAAAGGCACGAACTGTTTTAGTCCATGCCTTTTTTGTTTGTAACAGGAGAAGATCCTTTCGGGTTTAATTGCGAAGCGAGTCGCCTTTGCTTTCTTTGCGCCTCCTGCGCTTTTTTGGCGGCAACTATCGCAGCATCGTGCTGCACTGCGTTCCGAAAGAAGCAGGGTTTTGGTGTCTCCCCCCCACTGGGGAAGGTGGCGACGCAGGAGCCAAAGGGGGTTGACCGACAGACGCGCCCCAGTCTCAAGCGCAGCGATTTCTCATCAGAGCTTTGAGTAGCCGAAGGCGTTTACAAGTGCGTCGATCTTCTGCTTTGCGGCGCACATCGGGCACTCCGCAGCGGTGTATGAATGATAATCCGGGATATCGGCGGGAGTAAATACCGCATATACCTTTATTCCGATAATCTCATCTATAGCGCTGAACAGAGCCGAGCAGCCGGCAAGCTTTCCGCTGTAATAATCGAGGCAGCGTGCAAATCTTTCGATAGACCAGCCGGTAGAAGCAGACGATATCAGCAGGAGTATCTGCTTGTTCCAGATCTTCTTCTGAGCATCATCACGGAAGATCATCTGACCGTTCGAGTTTATCTCGGGTGTGAGGATATCAATATCCTTGCCGTTATTTACGTTTCCGATGCCCGAATCAGCAAGCTCCTGCGCTAAGAATGCGCCGAGAGTTTCTGTTCCTTCAAGGCAGATTATGGTATCTACCTGAACTGCCGTATATTTGGCCGCGATGACCTTTGCAGTCTCGCGTGCAATACGAAAGCTCGTCTTTATCGAGTTAAGATCAACGTAGTGATTTATGTGCGAGTGGTTTGTTGCAAAATGTCCGGGGATTATACCCATTTGAATTTTTTTGTTACCCTTGGCTGTGATTAACTGTTTTCTGCTTTCCATATAGACCTCCGATCCCAATAAATGGTTTTATTTTGCAATTTTTAGTATAGCATATTGCAGAATTATTTTCAATAGCCTAAAACTAAAAATAATGTCGGGATTTTTGGTTATTTGTGACAAAAAGCAGCGTTTACCGTTTATAAGTTCATTGGGTTTATCAAATTTAAAATTCACTGGACTGATGATATTTTACTGTTATCATTTTATTTCCTTTGTTGTCATAGTATTCTATACGATCAATTGTATATTTTTCATAGATTATTACAGCGAATTCGCAGGTTGATTCATTATATTCTATTCTATTTAAAGTATTTTGATTAAAACTATTGCTATTGACAATATTTCCATTTTTATCAATTCTGTAAAAATATTTCTCAGTAAATACATCATATTCTTCTTCATTCTCGCTAATATAGCTTATTTTGTCATTAGAATATAGTTTAATAGGATCAAATACTTTGTCTCCTTCTTTACTGATGCAACACAGGTATGGATTACCGTCCTTACCTTCACAGAGTGCAAATAAATTATCATTAATCACATATTTTTCAGACCATAAATCTATATTATAGTCAGATATATCTGCAATAATGTTTCCGTCAAAATCTATCCATTTATGTAATAACCTATTATTCGAGCCTTCGTCAGATATCCAAATTGGTAATAATATAGAATTATCCAGTATATTTATATAATCATCATACCCATTAGCACATTCGACATCAAACTCATCTTTGTTTTGTTTAAAATTATATTTTATAAAATGGTTACCGTCTGTATAAAACAAGTAATCGTTTTTTACTCCTATGATGTAACTATTATTATCAAGATTATCCATTGCATATACTACATCGTTAATAAATTCATAAATAAAAACGCTTCCTGATTTTATAAATATAAGATAATTTTCATCTAAATATTTCCAAGTCCCTGCATTCGAAATTCCCGAATTTCCGTTTGAATATGAAACCAGCTCATCAGATTCAAAAAATCTTAAAAAATCCACGATTTCCTGTTTAAATAAATTTAAATTTGACGACAAAGGCACAACCCAATTACCGTCTGTATCAAGCACACCAAAATAAGGTGTAGCGCCTTCAAATCCTGATTGTAATTTACAAACAAATACATATCTGTCAGTAAAGCCAAATATATTATCAAATTCTTGTTTCTTTTGGCTTATTATAACATTTCCTTCGCAGTCTATGACAGTATAATAATAAGTATAATCGCTTTCTATTTTGGCGATAATTCTGTTTTCGCAAAGCCATTTACAAGAAGACCATGAGCCGTTTTCTAATTCTATTTCGTTAAAAATTTTTCCATTTCTATCAATAATAGTCAATTTTTTTTCAGTTGTAAAAAAAGCATAATCTCTGTAAAAAGCACCACCGTCTAAATATAGATGTGCTACTCTTGTATATTGATAGTCCGCTGAAATCGTAATAGGATATTCCGGTTCCTTTTTTTCATCGGTGCTGTTGTCTGAGTTTTTCTCGTTAGTTATTGTCTCTCCGGTATAGGGGTTGAACCCGAATGTTGTCTCATTTTCGACAGGAGCTTCTGTTTTTACCTCACTTGATTTTGTTCTTTCCGTGGTATTTTTCGGTGAGTTACACGAAGACAATAACATTACTGTTCCCAAAATAAGCGCTGCAAGTTTTAATTTCTTCATAATAATTCCTCCGCATATAACATCTTAAAAGGTGTATAATACCATTATACACCTTTTCGGACGTTTGTCAATACTTTTTATAAGGTGTATAATTATACAGATGAAAGGTGGTGGGCGAATGGATATTGGCAGCAGATTGAAGGAGGTCCGAAAGGGAAAAGCTAACCAGAATGACATTGCCGAGCTGCTTAACACAACGCAGCAGCAGATAAGCAAATATGAAAATAATATACAGGAAATCCCTTGCCGCCATATAATTACTCTTGCCCGCTTTTTTGATGTTTCGACAGACTATCTGCTCGGACTGACGGATTCAAAATTTAAATATTGGTAATATCCGCTTGTTGTCAGGCGGTTTTGTTTTATTGCACAAAAATTATTCCTTAAAATTGTAGTAATTGTAAAATTTAATGTAACCGTTTACATATGTTGATATTTTTGCCAAAATATTATATAATTGATGTATATTGTTCGGAACTTTTTTCCGAAGAAAGGACTGGTAAAATAAATGAAATTCGGTTATTTCGACGATGCCAACAAAGAATACGTCATCACTTCCCCCAAGACTCCTTATCCGTGGATCAACTACCTCGGAACACAGGGCTTCTTCTCACTTATCTCCAATACAGCAGGAGGATACAGCTTCTACAAGGACGCGAGACTGCGCCGCATAACCCGTTACCGCTACAACAACGTTCCCGTCGATATGGGCGGACGTTATTTCTACATCAATGACGACGGCCATGTATGGAATCCCGGCTGGTCGCCCGTAAAGACAGACCTCGACAGCTATGAGTGCCGTCACGGTATGGGCTATACTATTATAAAGGGTCAGTCAAAGGGTATCGAGGCTAAGGTCACTTTCTTCGTTCCGCAGAACTTCAACGGTGAGATACAGAAGGTAACAATTACAAACAAGACAAGCTCGTTCAAGAATATCAAGCTGTTCAGTTTCCTCGAATGGTGCCTGTGGGACGCTCAGGACGATTCCACCAACTTCCAGAGAAACTTCAACACCGGCGAAGTTGAGATCGAGGGCAGCACAATTTACCACAAGACAGAATACAAGGAGAGAAGAGATCATTTCGCATTCTACTCCGTAAACACAAAGATCAGCGGATTCGATACCGACAGAGAGAGCTTCCTCGGTCTTTATAACGGATTCGGAGAACCGCAGACTGTAATGAAGGGCTCTCCCAACAACTCTGTTGCAGACGGCTGGTCGCCTATTGCTTCGCACTTTATAGATATCGGTCTTGAAGCAGGTGAGAGCAAGGATCTCGTATTCGTGCTCGGATATGTTGAGAACAAGGTCGATGAGAAGTTCGCTCCCGACCTCACCCCCGAGGATAAGGTAATAACGACCGCAAATTCCAAGAAGAATATCATCAACAAGACCAAGGCGCATGAAATGATCGCAATGTGCGATACAGCCGAAAAGGCCGACAAGCTCTTTGCAGAGCTGAAAGCTTACTGGGACGCTCTTCTTACGCAGTATCATGTTGATTCTCCCGATGAGAAGGTCAACAGAATGGTCAATATCTGGAACCAGTATCAGTGCATGGTAACATTCAATATGTCACGCTCGGCATCTTACTTCGAGAGCGGAATAGGCAGAGGAATGGGCTTCCGTGATTCAAACCAGGATCTGCTCGGATTTGTTCACCAGATACCCGGAAGAGCAAGAGAGCGTGTCATAGATCTCGCTGCTACCATGCTTGAGGACGGCGGCGCTTATCATCAGTATCAGCCGCTCACAAAGAAGGGCAATCACGAGCTCGGTTCAAACTTCAATGACGATCCGCTGTGGATGATACTTGCAGTTGCAGCTTACATCAAGGAGACGGGCGATCAGTCCATACTTGATGAGGTGGTTCCTTATGAGAACGACGACAGCAAAGCTGCTTCGATGCTCGACCACATGAAGAGAGCATTCGATCATGTTGTTAAGAAGGTAGGACCTCACGGACTGCCGCTCATCGGACGTGCAGACTGGAATGACTGTCTGAACCTGTCATGCTTCTCCGACAAACCCGGCGAATCCTTCCAGACCTATAACAACAAGGATATGTTCAAGGACCCGCCTTTCTACAGCCAGATCGCCGAATCGGTAATGATCGCAGGTATGTTCTGCTTCATAGGACCCGAGTATGCCGCAATGTGCAGACTCAAAGGCGATGAGGAAGAAGCGAAGCGCGCCGATGCTGAGGTCGCAAAGATGAAGGAAGCAACTATGAAGTACGGCTTTGACGGCGAGTGGTTCCTGCGTGCTTATGACCATAACGGAAACAAGGTAGGATCGCATGAGTGCGAAGAAGGCAAGATATTCATTGAACCGCAGGGCTTCTGTGTTCTTGCAGGTCTTGGCAAGGAAACAGGCGATGACATCAAGACCCTTAACAGTGTTGACAAGTACCTCAATTCCGACCACGGACTTGTACTCAACAATCCGGCATTTACTCATTATTATATACAGTATGGCGAGATCTCCACATATCCCGGAGGATACAAGGAGAACGCAGGTATATTCTGCCACAACAACGCGTGGATAATGTGTGCGGAAGCCGCAGTCGGCAGAGGCGACAAGGCATTTGAGTATTACTCAAAGATCGCACCCGCATTCAGAGAGGATTTCTCTGATCTGCACAGGACCGAGCCCTACGTTTACGCTCAGATGATCGCAGGCAAGGACGCTCCGAGACACGGCGAAGCCAAGAACAGCTGGCTCACCGGAACAGCTGCGTGGAACTTTGTTGCTATTTCGCAGTACATTCTCGGTGTTAAGCCCAAGTACGACGGACTTGAGATCAGCCCCTCGATCCCGAAGGCATGGGACGGCTTCAAAATCTCAAGACAGTTCAGAGGTGCGACCTACAATATCACTGTCAAGAATCCCGACCACGTTTCAAGCGGCGTAAAAGCAATGACAGTTGACGGCAAGGCTGTTGACGGAAACCTCATTCCTGTTTTTGCGAACGGTGTACACGAAGTTGAGGTAGTCCTCGGCTGATTTCTTCCGCTCAGCACCGGAGCGCCAGTCGGAAGCATATTCCGTTATACGGAATCTTAAGGCTATACCGCACAAAGAGCGTGCGGTGATTGCGTTGTCAGAGATTTCGTCAGATTGTACAGAAATGACGCAGGCTTGCTGGCGCAAGTCAAGGAATTTCTGTGCAAGATGACAGAATAATCTGCAAGCAAGCGCTGTGCGTCTATTTGTGCGGTATTGCCTTAACAGGTCTGAGGGTGTTGACTTATCTTTGGTCAGCTTAATCAACCGATATTTCGCCGAGTTCAAAAGAGTACAGAAGCTTCTGACGGATCTTCATTCCGGTGGATTCAGAAAGCGCCCGTGCGTATATCTCCAGCTGTCCGCGGTATTCGTCAATAAGCATCTCCGCAGATGCGCGCGTGTTCGTCTTGTAATCCACAAGCACTATCTCCCCGTCCTCAACAAAGAACATATCAGCAATTCCCTGTATGAACGGCTTCTCCTCGTCTGTCCAGTCGGATATGCCCGATTCTTCAGGCGTAGGTGTGTATTCGCAAAATATCGGAAATTCTCTGTTTATATCCCCGCTTGCGGCAGCCCTCCGGCATACATCGCTCTGCAAAAAACGCGCGATATCATCTTCATCGACAGATGACCTCTCAATGTCTGAGATCTTTCCGCGTACTCTGAGTTCGTCAAGTATCTGTGGGACCTCTTCCGGATCAGCATTGAAATCCAGCAGCTCCATTACTTTGTGATAAGCGTCGCCCCTCTTCTTTCCGGTGAGCCGTGAAGTCTCCTTCGTCCCGATGAATGACGGCACGCGCAGAAATCTGTCGATCTTGTCGCCGTATTCCGCAAAATCATCAACGCTCTTTACGCCTATCTGAGTTGCAGTGACCTTTGCGGGAAGCTTTGAAAACCTGCTGTATGCATATTCCGAGAACGGAGGGATCTCCACCACACGTTCATCGGATATCCCTTCATCAGCGATCTCTGTGGAAATATATTCCCCATAATTTCGCACATCTATCAGACCGTCACGCACTGCGGCACTGTTGATGATCCAGTCGTAATATATGTTGCCGGCGCTTCGGCTTCCGGTAGGAACAGTAAATATCAGCTTTTCCTTCGCTCTTGTAGCAGCAACGTACAGCAGTCTCATTCTCTCGCTTAGTTCGAGTCTCGTGTTTTCGCCGGATACAAGATCGTACATGAAGGTATCGACAGTCAGCATATTTTTGCTGTCTCTTATCTTCATTCCGATGCCGTAGTTCGGGTCGCAGATTATGTTCATTCCTGACTCCGCCGGCTTTGATCCGGTGACGTTCGCAACAAAGCATATCGGAAATTCAAGACCCTTCGAGCCGTGTATGGTCATCAGCCGGACGTAGTTTCCTCCGCCGCTGTCGCCTTTTGCCTGCGGAAGATTGATCTTTTCGCTGTCAAGTTTCTCAATATATCTGATGAAGTCGTAAAGGCTTGCGCTCTCACCGCCCGAGAACTGCTCGGCATAGTGTATCAGCATACGCAGATCGGCGCCTCTCTTTGCACCGTCCGGACGTGCCTCAGCTGCGGGTATCAGCAGACTCTCGTCACAGATCTTCCGGATAAGGCGCTCAGGCGAATTTTCAGCCGCAAATTCTCTGTATTCTCTGATCTCTGAAAGTACAGCTGCGGCTTTTTTGTTTTCTTTGGCAAATTCATTGAGCCCCGTCCACAGGTTGTCGCGTCTGACACCTCCTGCAAGCTTGATCTGTGCCATTTCATCGGCTGACAGCATGAACGGTTCTTTCATCAGCACAGCCGCAAGGTCGGTATCGCGGTACGGGTCGTCAATGACCCTCAGCAGAGCGAGTGCGTGCCTTACTTCCTCAAAATCGGTGTAGTCTCCGTCCTCTTTTGCTTTATATGGGATCCCGGCACTGTCGAGAGCCGCCTTATATACGGAAATATGGCTGCTGTATCTTCCCATGAGAACAGCAAAATCCCCGTAATTGCACGGACGGATATCATCTCCCGCACCGACGGTAAAACCGCATCGCACCATTTCTCTGATGCGGTCGGCGATATACGCGGCTTCGTATTTTCTTGCGTCCGTGATCTGCTTTCCGGTAAAAGTCAGCAGCTCAGTGCGATTCTTTTCGTCCGTATCATATTTTGCTCCCTGCACGAGTGCGCAGCTCTCATCGTAGTTCACATCTCCGAGTTCCTCGGTCATAGTCCCCATGAAGATACCGTTAGCCGAGTCTATGACCTCTTTACAGCTGCGGAAATTGCGGTTCAGATCTATTACTGTGAAGTCAGGATCTTTTGTGAGACGTGAAAATACAAGCGGATCCGCTCCTCTGAAACGGTAGATCGACTGCTTTATATCGCCCACGAAGTACAGATTCTTCTTGTTGTCCGAAATGAGCCGGAAGATCTCATACTGCACCTCGTTGCTGTCCTGAAACTCATCAACTATGATATATCTGATGTTTTTGGCAATACCGGCGGCGATATCACTCGGCTCACCGTTCTCACCGCGCAGCATTCTCAGTGTAAGCAGCTCGATATCGGAGAAATCCACACGTCCCTTTTCGAGCTTTGCAGACGAATACTTTCTGTCGAGCGATCTTACGAGTGATATAAGTATTTCAAGCACCGGCGCACATACTGACATATTCTCGGTTCTTCGGGCAGCCATTCCGGCAGCACGGACAAGCTGTTCCCACAGCTCTTTGAGTTCTTTCTGATATTCTTTGAGTGCTGTATTGTCAAAGTTCTTGGTTTTTCTCGGAACCGACGGTATCTGCACGCCTTTCAGATTTTCTTCATAAACGTCGGTCAAACGGGAGATGCCGATGTTATTTCCGGAAAAAATACTGCTTGCTTTTTCTGAAAGTGATCTCCATTCAGCGGCAAAAGCAGCTGCCTGCGGTTCCTGTGAAAGCGAGGATAAGCTGTCGCATATCCCGGAAACCCTGTCGGAGATACGTCTGATGTTTATGTTTATGAATGAGGAAAGTATATTTTTCTGTTTTTCAGAAAGCCTGTCCGGATCTCTGTATGCTTCGAGCTGTGTGTCAAAATAAGCGTCTGCATCGGGTATATTCCGCGAGAAGGAATACAGATATCTCACTGCATCAACTATAGCGCTGTCGTCACGTCCCATAAACCAGTCGTAAAGAAGGTCGCGCTTTTCGTGGTCGCCGGATTCGCAGAATTCCTCCATAACTGAGGTAAGCGCCTGCGACAGCATCAGCTCCGCCTCAGACTCGTCAAGTACAGCAATATCCGGAGGCAGTCCCGCACAGGCGCTGTTTCTCCGCAAAAGATCGAGACAGAATGAGTTAATTGTGGAGATACTTGCATCATTGAGTCTCAGGCGCTGTTCGATAAGCCTTCTGTTTCCCGGATCCTTCGAGATCTCCTCCTCTATCGCTCTTTCAAGTCTCGCCTTCATCTCGTCGGCTGCCTTGTTTGTAAATGTGGCGATAACCATTTCGTCCGCGTTCACAGGATCGACGCTGTCAAGTATCATTCTTTTTCCCCGCTCAACAAGAACGGCGGTCTTTCCGCTTCCCGCCGCTGCCGAAACTATTGCCGCACCTCCGCGGAAACCTATCGCCTTTTCCTGTTCAGGAGTCCAGTCCATTAAAAGACCTCCTTTTTTGCTTCTGCTGTCTGATATCGGTCGCTTCGCTCGAGACTTTGCAGAGGGTCGCTGCGCTCGAGACTTTGCAGAGGGTCGCTGCGCTCGAGACTGGGGGAAACCCTTTGTGAACAAAGGGTTATCCCCCAGACCCCCTTCCTAAAAACTTTACACGATATGACACGTGTGTCTCTGCACTGTTTGAGCTATAATGCTGCCTGTATTGACTTCTTTGCTGATATCAGTTCTTATCATCGCTCTCCGCAAGCAGATAGCCTATGCCTCTTGCCGCCTTTATAACTATGTTTCCGCCGACAGACACAAGCTTCTTCCGCAGCCCCGAAATATTCACCCATACTACATTGATCTCCGAATCGCTCTCATATCCCCATATCTTTTCAAGAAAACGCTCTGTGGGTATCGCCTGATTCGGGTTCATCATCATCATCTCAAGCATCTGGAACTCTTTATTCGCAAGTCTCATGCTTCCCGACGGTCCGTTCAGACTGAAATCACCGCGGCTCAGCTCAATGTTGCCGAATTTCAGGACATTTCCGGTAAGTTCAGGCTGTCTGCGTGTCATTGCGCGTATTCGCGCAAGCAGCTCCTTCGTTGAAAACGGCTTTGTCATATAGTCGTCGGCACCGCTGTCAAGCCCCTCAACCCGATCATCTATCTCGCTCTTCGCCGTAAGCAGCAGAACGGGAATGGTTATCCCCTTCGCCCTTATCTCTTTAAGAACAGATACCCCGTCCTTCTTCGGCATCATCACATCAAGCACCGCACAGTCGTAATTTCCGGCTTCAAGATAGTCAAGTGCGTCCTGCCCGTTATATACGGCATCTACCGAGTAGTTGCTGTGCGAAAGTATTGCAACAAGAGCGTCTGATAATGTGCGCTCGTCTTCTGCAAGCAGTAATCTCATTACATTTTCCCCGCTTCCGGAATAAATTACAGCTATCCCCCGCAGCATCGCACATAGCTTCTGTATCGCTGAAATGAGTGCCGACAGTGCGGGTAAAGCTTTCCATTTACTGCAATTATAACATCATCGCAGCGGCTTTGTCAATGAAAAAATACAGTGGGAACCCCGAAAACCGCCGCGGACGAAAAATGTTGATCTGCGATACTGTTTGTATGCTGTGAGCGGTTGCAATTTATACCGGATTGTGTTATAATTAATGTGTCCTCAATAACTGCCTTTTGGCAGTTATTGGCTGAAAATCTGCAAAACAGATTTACACAACGGACACATTCCTTGATGAGCAGACATTAATTATAGGCAATACCGCACAAATAGACGTACAGCGCTTGCTTGCAGAATATTCCGTCATCTTGCACAGAAATTCCTTGACTTGCGCCAGCAAGCCTGCGTCATTTCTGTACAATCTGACGAAATATCT
>CAMOKN010000320.1 GCA_946617595.1 uncultured Clostridia bacterium | reverse complement strand
GCCCCAGCGGGTGCAGGGCGGAGCCCTGCCGGGGACGGGGGCAGAGCCCCAGCGGGTGCAGGGCGGAGCCCTGCCGGGGACGGGGGCAGAGCCCCAGCGGGTGCAGGGCGGAGCCCTGCCGGGGACGGGGGCAGCGCCCCAGCGGGTGCAGGGCGGAGCCCTGCCGGGGACGGGGCAGAGCCCCAGTGCTGCCTGCACAGGGCAAATTCTCAAGCGCAAGCGATTTCTTTGACAATAAAAAAGCACAGAGCAGTTAAGCACTGTGCTTTCTTTTAATACTATTGTCTGGTGCGGAACTCAAACGAGTTCGATAACCGCCATCTCAGCAGCGTCTCCTCTTCTGGGACCTACCTTGATAATTCTTGTATAACCACCGTTTCTGTCGCTGTATTTGGGAGCGATCTCGTCAAACAGCTTCTTAGAAACAGCCTCCTTAGTTACGTATGCAAAAACCTGACGCTTTGAGTGAAGGTCGCCTCTCTTGCCGAGAGTAATCATCTTTTCAGCCTCGCTGCGTACCTCTTTGGCTCTGGTAACGGTAGTTTCGATCTTACCGTTCTCAAACAGGAATGTGACCATAGCTCTGAGCATAGCCTTTCTGTGGTCGCTTGTTCTGCCTAATTTTCTCATTGCCATTGTGGTTTTCTCCTTTCCGACGAACAAAAAGTTCCGTCAATATTAATCGTCATCGTTCGATGCAAGGTCAAAGCCAAGTGACTGGAGCTTTGCTCTGACTTCTTCAAACGACTTTTTGCCTAAATTCCTTACCTTCATCATGTCTTCCTGCGACTTATTGATGAGGTCATCGACCGTGTTGATACCAGCACGCTTCAGGCAGTTGAACGAACGAACCGAAAGATCGAGATCCTCGATAGTCATTTCAAGGAGCTTATCCTTGCTCTTGTCGTCCTTTTCAACCATAAGCTCAGGCTGAGTAAGCTCGTCCGAAAGATCTACGAACAGCTCAAGGTGCTCACAGAGTACCTTAGCGGCATAGGAAACCGCTTCTTTAGCCGAAATAGTGCCGTCGGTCCAGACTTCGATTATGAGCTTGTCATAGTCAGTTCTCTGACCGACACGTGTGTTTTCAACGGAATAGTTGACCTTTAATACAGGTGTGTAGATGCTGTCCACAGCGATTACGCCGATAGCCGGCTGCATTATCGACTTGTTCTTTTCTGCCGATACATAGCCTCTGCCTCTGTCGAACGTAAGCTCCATGAAGAACTTAGCGCCCGCACTAAGGGTCGCTATGTGCATTCCGGGATCGAGTATCTCGATCTCACTGTCGGTCTTGATATCGCCCGCAGTGACCTCACATTCTCCCTCTGCCTCGATATAGACAGTCTTGGGAGCATCGCCGTACATTTTAGCTATCAAGCCTTTGACATTGAGGATTATTTCGGTAACATCTTCCTTGACGCCGGGAATTGTGGAAAATTCATGCTGTACGCCGTCGATCTTGACAGATGTGACCGCAACACCGGGTAACGAGGAGAGCAAAACGCGTCTGAGACTGTTTCCCAATGTGTTGCCATAGCCTGCTTCGAGAGGTTCAAGAACAAACATTCCGTACTTTCCGTCCGGTTTAAGCTTTACTATCTCTATCTCAGGCTTTTCTATTTTTTCAAGCATTCTTTAACCCTCCTGCTGATATTCAGTCTGTCGGGAACATAGAATATTCCCTCTCTGCATGTCTTATGGGCATTCTGTATCGCCCCGCCCGGCGGAGCGAACCAAGAACCTGCCCCGGTCAATTTTAAATCACGGTAAATACGCACGACAGGCGGCATATTATTAGGTCTGACCGTAAATTAAAAATAACCGCACCATTAGCATTATATGCCAAAAAGCTATTATTTAGAATACAACTCGATGATGAGATGCTCTTCGATCTCATAGTCAAGTTCGTCACGCTGCGGCATTCTTGCGACTTTCGCAGACATAGCTTCTTTGTTCACTTCAAGCCATAAGGGTATAAGTCTGCCGTTGACAGCTTCTGTGATCTGCGCGAACTTCGGGCTCTTCTTGCTCTTTTCGGTAAGTGCGATGACATCTCCTGCCTTAATGCGATAAGACGGGATATCTACCTTCTTGCCGTTTACCGTGAAGTGACCGTGACCTACCAGCTGTCTTGCTTCACGTCTCGTGATAGCAAAGCCCGCTCTGAATACGACATTGTCAAGTCTCGATTCAAGAAGTCTCAGAAGGTTCTGACCGGAAATGCCCTCTTCTTTTACAGCCATCTCATAATAACGATAGAACTGCTTTTCGAGCACACCGTAAATGAATTTCAGTTTCTGCTTTTCCTTGAGCTGGAGTCCGTACTCGGACACCTTTTTTCTCTGATTAGCGTTCTTATTTCTCTTGGTCTCTTTGCCGTATCCCATGACCATAGGGCTTATTCCGAGTGCTTTGCATCTTTTGAGCACCGGTGTTCTGTCTACTGCCATAAATAACCTCCGTAATTATTTTAAAAAATATCAATTCTTATCCGGTCATTTTTATGACCGCGCAGTCTGCGCAGCAAACTGCCATTGACTCCGAGTAAATTATGGTATCCCTTAAAGGGACAAACTCGGTTCTGTGATCAGACGCGGCGTCTCTTGGGGGGACGGCATCCGTTGTGCGGGATAGGAGTAACATCCTTTATCATGCGCACTTCAAGTCCTGCTGCCTGTAAAGCTCTGATTGCAGCTTCACGTCCTGCGCCGGGACCCTTTACATATACTTCAACAGTCTTCAGACCATGCTCCATAGCTGCCTTTGCAGCTGTCTCGGCTGCCGACTGAGCAGCGAAAGGAGTGGATTTTCTCGAACCTCTGAAGCCGAGTTCACCCGCACTTGCCCACGAGATAGCATTTCCCTGAAGATCGGTGATAGTAACGATAGTGTTATTGAAGGAAGACTGGATATGAGCCGAGCCGTTTTCGATGTTCTTTCTTTCGCGGCGTCTGCGAACAACAGCCTTCTTTCCGCCTTTAGCCTGTGCCATTTACTTGCCTCCTTTATTATTTCTTCTTGTTAGCAATTGTCTTCTTCGGACCCTTGCGTGTTCTCGCATTGGTCTTTGTTCTCTGTCCTCTGCAGGGAAGACCCTTGCGGTGACGTGTTCCTCTGTAGCAGTTGATCTCGACGAGGCGCTTGATATTGAGTGCAACTTCTCTTCTGAGGTCGCCCTCTACCATATAATGTCCGTCGATTACCTCACGGATCTTTGCTTCTTCGTCTTCTGTGAGATCCTTCACGCGTGTATCAGGATCAACGCCTGCTTTTGCGAGAATATCATTTGCGGATTTTCTTCCGATACCGTAAACGTATGTGAGGCCGATCTCAACACGCTTCTCCTTCGGGAGATCCACACCGGCGATTCTTGCCATAATTTTTTCCTCCTATTGAATTCAGAGCATCAGCCCTGTCTCTGCTTGTGCTTAGGGTC
>CAMOKN010000319.1 GCA_946617595.1 uncultured Clostridia bacterium | reverse complement strand
TTGAGAGAAAACGAGTCATCCGCGTCGAATATTTCGTCAAGTCTCCTCACCTTGCGCCAGCAAGCCTTCGGAGCCTTTCCTCGTCTTCGACACGGCTGCCACATTTTCTCTTTTCAAAGCGGTTTTTAGAGGTACCCATATGTTATTTTAATTGGGAAGCGGAGTTTGGGTCGGGTCTGTCCGGGGCAGACATTCCGCACTCAGGACAGAACTTTGACTCACAAACGTATCCGCAGCTGCATCTCCAGTGAGTATCGTCCAGCCATTCCGGATCGGAGGTGATCTGTGGGGAAGGAGGAGTCATCATGCACATTCCCATTCCGGATCCGAGGTTCATCGTATTGGGCGGACCGTATGCTGTCTGCGGAGCCATTACAAGTCCCATGAGCCGGTTGGAATCACTCAACATTTTTTCGAGCTCCTTTTCGTATTCTGCCCGTTCTTCTTCTGTCATATCTTCGATATCTTCCGGAAACAAGTGCTTGATCTTGTCTGTCATTCGGCTTCTCCTTTGTTCTGGGCTTCAACCTCTTTCACCGCTTCGGCAGCGTTTGAAAGATCAACACCTCTCTTTGTCATTCTGAGGTTTATCACGATGCCGACCAGTATCGGCAGATAGAATGTCAGAAAACGCCATATAAATGTGGATACGCCGGTGTAATAATCACCGAATATCCCTTTGAAGAATGCCGCATAGCTTCCCTCGGCTGCACCCATTGCGCCGGGGAGCGGAACGAACGCAGAGATCATAAGTACGAACGCCTGACAGGATATTATCGTGAAAAAGTCCGTGTTGTGCGGTATATCAAAGCCTATATAGATGACATAGGTGATCGAGAAATATACAAGCAGCTGTATTACCGTGACAATGAACATTTTCAGTATCACAGCCGGACGGCTCCTGATAAATATGAAATTTTCGTAATACTGGGTAAGCTCCTTGTCGATGTATTCGAGAGTGTCATCTACATTTTTTACTATGCGGAGTTTTCCGAGAAGTCTGATAAGTGCGTGAGCAAGCTTTGTCGTTGCTTTTCTGAAAAATGCCAGCATCAGCAGCATCACGATAACGAACGTGTTTACAATAAAGCCTATTATTACAAGCACCGTAAGCGGTTTCAGCTCGCCGTCTGTGAACATCGGAAGCTTGCAGATCAGGAATATCACCGAATATATTGTCAGTGTGAACTGATATACAATGAATTTGCTGAGCAGCGCTGTCATTGCCGAACCCAGCGATACGCCCTTCTGATAGTAGGTATAGACCTGCATGGGCTGTCCGCCGGAGGCGAATGGTGTGATGCAGTTGAAATACTGCCCGATCATTGTTACCAGCAGAGTCGTACTGAATTTTATTTTCGGGTCAAGGCTCTTTGCCGCAAAATGCACCGCAATGCCCTCGGTGAGCCAGTAGATAACCATACAGCCGACCGCAAGTACAAGAAACAGCGGATTCAGCTTTCCGAGAGCGTTTATAATGTTCTCGGGGCCCTCCATGAACAGCACTATCAGCATTATTACAAATGCTATGCCGCATATAATAAGATATATCTTATTGGTTTTCTTTTTTCCCATTCAATGCTCCGTTAATTTATCTGACAGTGCTTCCGTTGGGAATATCGCTGTCGAGAAATACTACTCTGACATCTTCTCCGGCATCGCACGCCAGAAGCATACCGTTGCTCTCCTCGCCGCAGAGCTTTGCGGGTGCAAGGTTCGCGACAAATATTATCTTCTTTCCGATAAGCTCCTCAGGCTTATAATAAGCGGCAATGCCCGAAACTATCTGTCTGCCGTTCCTGCCGTCATCTACCTGTATTTTCAGGAGCTTCTTCGATTTTGCGACCTTTTCGCAGGCTGTTATCTCGCCGGTACGCAGCTTCACCTCGGCAAATTTGTCGATCGTGATGATGTTTGCCTTGTCGAGATCCTCGTCCTCTCTGATCGTCTTTTCGGGTGTCAGAAGCTTGTTCAGTTCGTCTATTTCCTTATCTATATCTATTCTGGGGAACAGCACTTCACCCTTTCTGACAGTGACATCGGCGGGAAGGACTCCGAATACCGCAGCGTTTTCGTAAGTCACATCGGATTCTTTTGCACCGATCTGTTCCCACACCTTCGGCATGGTCACAGGCATGAACGGATAAAGCAGCGATGAACACAGCCTGATCGTTTCGAGCAGGTTGTACAGCACCGAAGCGAGTCTCGGTTTGTTTGCCTCATCTTTTGCGAGGATCCACGGCGCAGTTTCGTCGATATACTTGTTCGCGCGGGATATCACCTTGAATATCTCGGCGAGCGCAAGCGAATGCTGAGCTTCTTCGATATACTTTTCAACAGGCTCACGCAGAGCTTTTGCCATTCCTATAAGATCATCGTCGAGTGGATCGGCTTTTCTGTCGGTTATGAGGGTGCTGCCGAAATATTTGTCAGCCATTGCAACGGTACGCGAAACGAGGTTGCCGAGATCGTTCGCAAGGTCAGTGTTTATGCGTCCCACCATTATCTCATTGGAGAAATTTGAGTCCGAACCATAGGGCATATCGCGAAGTATCTGGTATCTTACCGCGTCAACGCCGTATCTTTCGCCGAGAATGAACGGATCTACCACGTTTCCTATAGATTTGGACATCTTGGCGCCGCCGAAGGTTATCCAGCCGTGCCCGTAAAGTCTCTTTGCGACCGGGATATCCAGCATCATCAGAATTGCCGGCCATACGATAGAGTGGAAACGCACTATCTCCTTTGCGGTCATGTGCATATCCGCAGGCCAGTATTTTTCAAAGTCGTTATAAGTGTCGTTTTCGTAGCCGAGCGCGCTGATATAGTTGATAAGAGCGTCAAGCCACACATACACGGTATGCTTCTCATCGAACGGGACCGGGATACCCCATTTTACCGATGTACGTGAGACGCACAGGTCTTCAAGCCCGTCCTTTACGAAATTGTTTATCATCTCGTTCACGCGGCTCTCGGGGCGCAGGTAATCGGTATTTTTCAGAAGGTCGATTATCCTGTCGGTCATTACAGACAGTTTCAGGAAATAAGCCTCTTCTTCGGCTTCTTTTACTTCTCTTCCGCAGTCGGGGCATTTGCCGTCAACGAGCTGGGTATCTGTCCAGAAGCTCTCACATGGAACGCAGTATTTTCCCTTATACGTTCCCTTGTATATATATCCCTTGTCATAGAGCTTGCTGAATATATTCTGCACTGTCTGTATATGACAGGCATCGGTAGTTCTGATATAGCGGTCATAGCTTATATTCATGAAGCCCCAGAGTTTCTTGAAGTTTTCGACTATTCCGTCAACATACTGCTGAGGGGTCTTACCCTCGGCTTCGGCTTTCTGCTGTATCTTTGCGCCGTGTTCATCGGTACCGGTGAGAAACATCACGTCGTAGCCCTGCATTCTCTTGAACCTTGCGATAACATCGCAGGCAACAGTGGTATAGCAGTGACCGATGTGCGGATTTCCGGACGGATAGTAGATCGGTGTTGTTATATAATATGTCTTGCTCATTTTCTTCGCTCCTTTTTTAATTTCCGGACACCTGTATTTTAGGGAACCTCTAAAAACCCATTTGAGAGAAAACGAGTCATCCGCGTCGAATAATTCGTCAAGTCTCCTCACCTTGCGCCAGCAAGCCTTCGGAGCCTTTCCTCGTCTTCGACACGGCTGCCACATTTTCTCTTTTCAAAGCGGTTTTTAGAGGTACCCTTTATATAAAGACAGGCAGAAATCAAGCTGTGAATAACAATTATTATACCACAAAAAGCCCGCTTTGGCAATATATAAAAAAATTTACAAGAATTTTTTACATTTTTCACAGAAAAGACTTGATTTTTTTTTCATTTTCTATTAAAATATAAGGTGTATATGTTTGTGCATGGCACAGGCAGTAAAATAATAACCGTACCAGTGCAGCAGCGCCGCAGCAAAACGGAGAGTCAGATCGCACGGACGGCATGGGCTGAAGCCGCAGAAAGGAATGGGCAGTATTATGTCAAACAGATTGTTTCAGGGAGTAGTTCATCAGATGAGAGATACCGTCGGAAGAGTCATCGGCGTTATCGACGAGAATGCAACGATAGTTGCGTGCAGTGAGCTGTCGAAAATAGGGACCTCAAATGATTTCTTCTCGATCGAGTTCAGCGATTCGCACGATATTTTCATTCGTGACGGATATACTTACAAGCCTTTCGGCGTACACGTAAAGCCAGACTATGCGGTATTTGTCGAAGGAACGGACGAAATGGCAGGAAAATACGCTTCTATTCTTGCTATATCTCTGTCGAGCATCAAGCAGTATTACGATGAAAAGTATGACCGCAACAACTTCGTTAAGAACATAATTCTTGATAACGTACTTCCCGGAGATATCAGTATAAAGTCAAGAGAGCTGCATTTCAACGCTGATATCAACCGCGTGGTATTCCTTATAAGCATAGTTTCGTCCAATGATGTTTCGGCTTATGACGTGATACAGAACCTGTTTCCGGACAAGAACAAGGATTTCGTTTTCAACATCACCGAGAGCGAGATAGTTCTTGTAAAGGAGATAAAGAGCGGCATAGATGTGAAGGATCTCGAAAAGCTTGCGCGGTCTATCGCGGACACGCTCCAGACAGAGTTCTTCACCCGCGTCAATATCGGTATCGGTACACCTGTCATCGGCGTAAAGGATCTTGCGCGTTCATTCAAAGAAGCTCAGATAGCTATTGAGGTCGGAAAAGTATTCGACACCGAGAAGAACATAGTAAGCTATGACAATCTCGGTATTGCGAGACTTATATATCATCTGCCCACAACACTCTGCGAGACATTCCTGAAGGAAGTGTTCAAGAAAGGCTCGATCGAATCGCTCGACCATGAGACACTGTTCACTATACAGCGCTTCTTCGAGAACAACCTCAACGTTTCCGAAACATCGAGAAAACTTTTTGTACACAGAAACACGCTCGTTTACAGGCTTGACAAGATAAAGAAGCTCACAGGTCTTGATCTCAGAGAATTCGATCACGCTATCATATTCAAGATCGCGCTCATGGTCAAGAAGTATCTTTCCGCAGATCCTGTAAAATTCTAAAAACGATAATGTACGGGGCGGAACACACCTCCGCCTCGCATATTGTTTTTATTTGCAGAAAGCGGCTTCTCAAACATTTCGGGCGGCAAAAAACAGGAGAAAGTTAATGGTAGAATTAAAGAATGTTGACGTTCACTATGTGGACGGTGTGAAGGGCGGGGTAGATGCCCTTAATGATGTCAATATCCGTGTGAATGACGGAGAGTTCGTATTCATAGTCGGTGACAGCGGTGCCGGAAAGAGCACTCTGCTGAAGCTTCTGACCCGTGAGATACAGCCTACCGGCGGACGAGTATTCGTCAACGGATATAATCTTACAAAGCTGAGAAACCGTAAACTCCCGTATTTCAGGCGTTCGCTCGGTATGATCTTCCAGGATTTCAGGCTTATACCTACACTGACCGTCTATGAAAACGTGGCGTTTGTTCTTCGCGTTATAGACAAGTCAAAAAAATATATCAGGCAGCGCGTTCCGTATGTTCTTAACCTCGTCAGACTCAATGACAAGGCGAAAGCATATCCGGGACAGCTCTCCGGCGGTGAGCAGCAGCGCGTGGCTATTGCAAGAGCGTTTGCCTGCGATCCCAAGATAATAATTGCGGACGAGCCTACGGGTAATATCGACCCTAAGCTCTCCTATGAGATAGTCGAGCTTCTCCAGGATATCAACGAGTGCGGCACCACCGTCATAATGGTAACTCATAACCACGATCTCGTGAAATATTTCGGCGGACGCATAATCAACCTCAGAGAAGGCAGCGTTGCCTTTGACGGATTTATAGAAGGAGAATGAGCTTTCAATGAGAATGTCTAATTTCGGTTATCTCGTAAGACGAGGTATCGGATCGGTCTTCAAGAATACCATGATGTCGATAGCAAGCTTCAGTGTACTGCTTGTGAGCCTTCTGCTCATCGGACTTTCGGTCATTGTCGCTATGGATATCGGCATCATCATGTCTAATATCGAAGATAAAAATGAGATAGAAGTGTTTATATACCTGGACGTGCAGGATTCGACCCTGACGCATATTTCCGACGCAATTTCGAGCAATCCTAATGCCGCGAGCGTGAAATTCTACTCAAAAGAAGAGGCATGGGCGGATTATCAGGAGAAATACCCCGATAAAAAGGAACTTTTTGAGCATCTCCCGAGAAACCCGATACCCCATTCGTTCAGAGTTACGGTAAAAGATATCTCTAAGATAAGCGAAACTGCGGAAGAGCTGCGCACTATCGAGGGTGTAGAGAAAGTCACAGCACCGTATGACTTCGCGTCCGCGCTTGTCGATATTCGTTCTACGCTGTCGATCATTGCCGGAGCAATGCTTGTGGTAATGATAGTTACGAGCGTCATCATCATCTATAATGCTATCAGAAGCAGTGTGTTCTCCCGCAAGAAGGAGATCAACATAATGAAAGTCGTGGGTGCGACAAACTCCTTCGTAAAGATACCTTTCTTTATAGAGGGAATGTTCATCGGAGTCGCGGCAGGAGCTACCGCGTGGATACTTACCAAAACAGTGTATGAATCCATAATACAGCTTTTCGAGGAAGACAAGACGATCTGGGAAATATTCGGGCTTGTCAATGTCATTCAGTTTGACAGCATCACATGGTACGTGCTTGCGGCAGACTGTCTGCTCGGAGCGCTTCTCGGAGCGATCGGAACTATAATCAGCACCGGAAAGTATGTAAAAGTATAAGGAAATAAGTATGAAGAACAAAACAATCAGAAGGATCCGCAATACGGTGTTCGCGGCAGTCTGCGGCACTGCGGCTGTGTTCGCGGGTCAGCCTCCGTTCCCACAGCAGGTGGTGTCCTACGCCGATACGCAGACTGATCTTCAGCAGCAGATCGCCGATGCCGACGAAAAGATAAAAGAACTCGAAAAGAAGATCGCCGACGCGGATACTGATATTGCCGCAAATTCGGAGCAGCAGGACGCTTACTGGGAATATATAACCGAGACTCAGAACAAAATAGATCTTGTAAATCTGTCCGTTAGCGCAAAGCAGGAAGAGATCATTGCCAAAGAAGCCGAGATCGCTGATAAAGAGGTCGAGATAGAAGAAGCACAGCTCCGTATAGATGAGACTGACCGCGAGATCGGGGATACCGAGCAGCAGATAAAGATGCTTGAAGATCAGAATGCTCTGAATCTTGACAGATGCGCGGATATGATACACGCAATGGTCATAAGCAGCTCGGACGATTATCTTTCAATAATCGCTGGCTCGTCGGATTTCTATGATATATTCGTGCGCAGCGAGATAATGGACAGCATCAATCAGCAGAATCAGGACTTCATGGATCAGCTGATGGACGATATCAACAAGCTTGAAGATGTAAAAGTCCAGCTCGGCGAAAAGAAAAAACAGCAGGAAAATGACAAGGCAAAGCTCGAAGCCGATAAGATAACGCTCGAACAGCAGCGTGACGACCTTGCGGACGACAAGACCGCCCTCGATGAAAGAGTCAAGTATTTCAACGATCTGAACAGCGAATACTGGGGCAAGTACAATACATATTCCGCACAGATACAGGACCTCAAAGACCGTCAGGCAAGCCTTCAGTACGAAAAGAAGGTGACACAGGCCGACAGAGAAAAGGCTGAGAAAGCTCTCGAAGAAGAGATACGTCAGGCACAGCTCCGCGCTCAGAGAAATACTGTATATGATACGGGCGAGTGGGCATGGCCGCTTGATCTGCATTTCCACCTTATAACCACATATTTCGGATATGATGACTGGAGAAAAGGAAACCACGGCGGCATCGACATAGGAAACGCGGGGATCATGGGCGCAAATATCTACGCTTCAAAGGGCGGAGAAGTAATAGTTGCAAAAACCACATACATTCCCGGATACGATTACGGAATGTACGTGGTCATAGATCACGGAGACGGCTATCAGACGCTTTATGCGCATTGCAGCGCTATATATGTGTCGGTGGGACAGGTAGTGAACAAGGGAGACTGCATTGCGGCGGTAGGCTCTACAGGCTGGGCGACCGGTCCGCATCTGCACTTTGAGGTCCGCAAGGACGGCGCAAGGCAGGATCCGTTCAACTATGTGACGCTTCCTACCGTATAAAAACAGGATACAGATAATGTTATGAATAAGAAAATATCACTTGGCATAGCTATAAGTATTGCGGCTATCGCCTGTGCGGTGACGTTCGTGATAACCATGACCGTCTCGCTTAACAATTACAACGGAAAGATCGCCAATGTGCAGCAGCGCGAGGAGATCTACACAAAGCTCCAGGAGATAGACTCGTATGTGAGAAACTACTCGCTTTATGAGATCAATGATGAAGGAATGAAGACCGGTGTCTATTCCGGTTATCTGACCTGCATCGACGATGTGGGAGCAAGATATTACACTACCGATGAATATTATTACAAGACCCGTATAGAAAGCGGCAGCATAGTCGGACTTGGGATAGTCTTTGAAAGGGAAAGCGGAGGCTATATCCGCATAACCGATGTTTACGACGGTTCACCGGCTGCGGCTGAGGGAATACTTCCGGGAGACGATATAATTTCGGTAGAGGGCGTGAGCGTCCTTGAACTCGGGTACGATGCCGCAAGCGAGCAGCTCCGCTACGGTGACGAGGGGACCCGCCGCAGATTCGTCGTAAGGCGCAACGGTGAGGAGACGGAATATAACCTTGTCCGCGCCGCGTTTGATATCCCTACACTCAGCGCAGCGCTGCTGGATAACGGTCTTCTGTGTTTCACGTTCTCGGCTGTGAATGAGGCTACCGGAAAGAAAATGGCTCAGCTCATTGATGAATATTCCGAGTCACTGATAACCGGATATATCTTCGATCTGCGAGGCGTGTCAAGCAATGTTTATTCTTCTGTATCTGAGATACTCAGCCCATTCGTTGGAGGCGGCGAGATCGCGTCGGCGGTATATAAGAACAATTCGACAAAAATCGTCGCCGAAACAGCCGGCGGGGACTTTACAAATCTGCCGGTCAGTATTATAATAGATGAAATGACCGGTGGTTCCGCCGAACTGATAGCTGAGGCACTGCGCGACCACGCAGGCGGTATAACGGTAGGCGAAAATTCCGCCGGTGACGGAACTCTCCGCGAGACAAGGACGTTCAACGACGGTACGGCGATAGAAATATCGGTGGCAGTGATCCGTCCCTCGGCAGAGAACGGCGCTTACAACGAGACAGGTATCGCACCCGAATTTGTGGTCGAATATGACGGTGCTCACGAATCCGACCCGCTTAATTATGCAGAATCGGAAGATATCCAGCTTAAAAAGGCGGTAGAGGTAATAATCAGCAAAGCATCGGTAGCAGCCGAAGCCGCAGCGGCGGAAGAAAATGCTTCAACGGCATCACCTCAGGAATAACGAATATTATTATATAATCAGAAAGGAAATAACATCATGGCAGCTAAACAGACAGTATTGACTCAGGAAGGACTTGACGCGCTCGAAGCCGAGCTTGAAAATCTCAAGACCGTCAAGAGAAAGGATATTGCAGAAAAGATCAAGGTCGCACTCTCTTTCGGAGACCTTTCCGAAAACTCTGAGTACGATGAAGCAAAGAATGAGCAGGGTATCATCGAGGCTCGTATCGCTGAGATCGAAGCGACTCTCAAGAATGTTATCATCATTGACTCCGACAGCCTTAACACCGAGCACGTTCAGCACGGTAACAAGGTAATAGTAAAGGACATAGAAGAAGATGTCGAGCGTGAGCTCCATATCGTCGGTTCAAAGGAAGTAAATGTCAAGGCCGGAAAGATCTCCGATGAATCCCCAATCGGCAGAGCGCTTCTCGGTCATAAGAAAGGCGATATCGTAGATGTCGAGACTCCTTCAGGTATCCTTCAGTTTGAGGTCCTCGAAATCAGCAAGTAAGACTGACCGCTGCGCTTGAGATCGGGTCGCTGCGCTTGAGACTGGGAAGGAGAGGAGAAGGGAACCCCATTTCTGTACGCAGAAATGAGTTTCCCTCCTCCTCTCCTCCCCAGACCCCTCCACTTCTCCACCTTCCTGAAAGACGAACAGCTTCGCGTTTTAACCGTAAGTCACGGCGCCTTTCGGAAGAGATCTGAATAATTTAAAAGGACGTAACAGTTATGGCAGATGAAATAATAAATGAAGAGCTGACCGAGGAAGAAGAACTTGCCGCTCTCTCGGAACAGCACAGAATAAGAATAGAAAAGCTGAACAAGCTAAAAGCCGACGGCAAGGATCCATATACTATAACAAAATTTGATGTCACTCATCTCGCAAAGGATATCCGTGATAATTTCGACCAGCTTGAAAACAAGGACGTCTGCATTGCGGGACGTGTTATGAGCCGCCGTATCATGGGTAAGGCAAGTTTTGCCGATGTACGTGATACAAGTGACAGAATGCAGATCTATGTAAGGATAGATGAGGTCGGGAAAGAGCGCTTCGATGAGTTCAAAACGTGGGATCTCGGTGATATTGTAGGCGTTACCGGCTATGTTTTCAAGACAAAGACCGGAGAGATATCTGTTCATGCAAAGAGCATAGAGCTTCTTTCAAAGTCGCTGCTCCCGCTGCCGGAGAAATGGCACGGACTGCGTGACAAGGAAGAACGCTACAGAAAGCGTTATCTTGATCTTATCGCAAATCCGGAGATAAAGGATACGTTTGTTAAGCGCTCAATGATCCTGAAAGAGATACGCAGCTATCTTGACGGGCTGGGATATGTCGAGGTCGATACGCCTATCCTACTGCCGCTGGAAATAGGTGCGGCTGCAAGACCTTTCAAAACTCACCACAACTCGCTGGATATAGATATGTATCTGCGCATAGAGACTGAGCTGTGTCTTAAAAGACTGATAGTAGGCGGTTTCAACAAGGTTTATGAGGTGGGACGCATTTTCCGCAACGAGGGAATGGACGCAACGCACAATCCGGAGTTCACGTCAATCGAAATGTATCAGGCATATACCGACTATTTCGGAATGATGGATATTATCGAAAACCTGTACCGTACAGTTACCCTGAAGATCTGCGGAACAGATACGGTCCCCTATCAGGGCAAGGAAATAGCTGTCGGAAAACCGTGGGAACGTCTCACAATGATCGAGGCAGTCAGGAAGTACGCCGGCGTGGATTTTGCTGACTGGGCGGACGATGAAGCTGCGAGAAAGGCTGCCGCAGACAAGCATATTGAACTTGAGAGCAAGACGGCTACCAAGGGCGAGGTGCTTATTGCGTTCTTTGAGGCATTTGTCGAGGACAATCTGATACAGCCTACGATAATTTATGATTATCCCGTTGAAAATTCTCCGCTTGCAAAGAGAAAGCCTGCCGATCCGATGTTCACCGAAAGATTTGAGTATTTCATAAACGGCACGGAGTTCGGAAACGCGTTCTCCGAACTGAATGACCCGATAGATCAGCGTGAACGCTTCGAGAAACAGGTCGCTGCAAAGCGCGCACAGGGTGGAAATGACGCTCAGGTCGATGAAGACTTCATAACTGCTCTCGAATATGGTCTGCCTCCCACAGGCGGACTCGGATTCGGTCTGGACAGACTTGTTATGCTGCTGACTGACAGTGCGTCTATAAGAGATGTCCTGCTTTTCCCCACAATGAGACCGGAGAAGAAGTAAAGTCCGCTGTTAAGCCAATCTTTGGCGGTATATAGCGGAATTTACGACCGATTTACGACCAATTATAGAAAGCACGTCCATAAAAACAACAAAACGGTATCGCGTGAATGCGGTACCGTTTTTGATTAAGGCTATACCGCACAAAGATTGTACGTGAATTGCGCCGCCAGACTTTTCGTCAGATTGTACAGAAATGACGCAGGCTTGCTGGCGCAAGTCAAGGCATTTCTGTGCAAGTTGCCGGAAAAGATGCAAGCAAGTCACGTGCAAAGGCGTTAGCCGTGCTTTGTGCGGTATTGCCTTAATGCAATGTCATCATATAAGATTGGCAGATCTTATG
>CAMOKN010000318.1 GCA_946617595.1 uncultured Clostridia bacterium | reverse complement strand
GTTGTCTGCTGTGACATCGTCTGCGAGCCGTACATTCCCGCCTGCCGTAAATGCGATTTGCAGATCCGTCCATGTGGCTGCCTCGGTGAACTCTGTGTCCGCGCTCGCCGTGACCGACAGGTCGGGCAGCAGCACGGTTTCGGGCAGTAGAAAGCCCGAGAGAGAGACAGCCGCGGTGACCGCGATTGTGCCTAAAATTCGTTTTAAAAGTTTGTTCATACATTCCGTCCTTTCGTCCGTTAAGACACGAAGCCTATTATTCACCACTTTATATTATAATTTATTTTGCAGGATTTTGCAAGGATTTACCCGAACAATTCCGCGCAGGAATGTAAAACTTTATATCATTACACAATTCTGTAACCATTTTATGCTATATTATGTGTATTTTGCATATTTATAATCACATCACGGTTATTTTTCGGACGTATAGGCGGTCAAACAATCGACTGCGTTCATGCATATCGGGGTGTGTGGTTATCCCGAAAATTTTCTTTTTTTATGTATTGACGAATTTACTTATTTCTGTTAAAATAATAAGAGAGCTATTAAGGCAATACCGCACAAATAGACGCACAGCGCTTGCTTGCAGATTGTTCCGTCATCTTGCACAGAAATTCCTTGACTTGCGCCAGCAAGCCTGCGTCATTTCTATACAATCTGACGAAAAATCTGACTTCGCAATCACTGCACGCTCTTTGTGCGGTATAGCCTTAATTCGTTACGGAAAGGAGTGTACGGTACGCGCTACTGTACGAAAATGCGTATGGAGAAAAAACGTTACAGACTAACATCCCGGATTCCGATAATAATTATCGCGGCGGTAACAGTTATTGTGGCAATAATGTGTATTCTGTTCTTTGTTATGTCACGCGACATTGTTTCATCGCTTGTCAACGATCAGGTCAACAATATCGCCACCCAGAACACCCAGACGGTAAATGCGTATATAACAAGTATGCAGGTATATTCTGAGGCACTGCGCGACGATGTCCTGCGCTACCGTACTCTCGGCAAAGATGCGGCAGCTCCCATGCTTGAAAGCGCATTGCGTGATGTCGTTAAGTCAGGGCGTGTTTTCTCCGCTTATTTTGCCTTTGAACCCGACCAGTTCTTCCCCGAAACACCGGACGGACTTTCTTATTACGCATATACGGACGGAAACAATATAGCCATGGATATACTGAATGACTACGCAGACTATGGCGGCGGTGATTACTATGCAACGACCAAATCTATCATGAAAACTCACATAACCGAGCCGTACAGCTATGATCTCACCAACGGCCAGACGGTATGGCTCATTACACTGAGCAATCCTATAGTTGAGAACGGAAAATTCCTCGGCGTTGCGAACTGCGATATCATAGTCGATTCGATAGGCTCGCTCAATTTCACCAACGGCCCCTATAACAACGGCTACAGCGCCATTCTTTCCTCGGGCGGCACTTACATAGCAAACACAAAAGACAGTTCACTTATAGGTTCATCCGTAAAGTCCGGAGATTTCAAGGAGGCAGCTTCCGGGAATACAGCTGTTGTCCGGAACGCTTATGACAGCCTGATCTCTTCAAACGCCATAACCTGTTATGAAGCGATCCGCCTTGACGGGAGCGATCTCTCGTGGATATGCTCATTTGTTATATCCAGCGACGACGCGTTCGCTAAGATAAATCTCGTGACAATCGCCGTAGTTATCATCGGCGTTATCGGTATTGCACTTCTTGCTGTGATCTGCGTGATAATTCTGCGCAAGTCTCTTTATCCGATAACTCCACTTCTTGCAATAGCCGAAAAGACGAACAGATTCGATTTCAGCGACGACGGCAAAATGTACAACTTCCCGCCCAACGAATTCGGAAGCCTTGCTAAAGGCTTTATGGATATGTCAGATCATCTTCAGAACATCGTCCGGGACGAAAGCATGGTTCTCGGAGCAATGGCGAAAGGTGATTTCACTGTGACATCCGGCTGCGAGAGCGAATATGTAGGCGGTCTTGCGGATATTCTTTATTCGATAAGGAATATCTCCGACGCGCTGAATTCAACTATCACTCAGATAGACAACTCGTCCCAGAGAGTTTCGACAGGTGCCGGACAGCTTTCCGACGGAGCCAACTCACTGTCCATGGGTGCGGCGCAGCAGGCTGCGGCTGTCGAGGAGCTTTCTGCTACGATAGCCGAGCTCTCGGAGCAGGTCAAGAGAAATGCTGAAGAAGCGCATAACGTCAACGAAAAGGTAAGCATAACGGCCGGAAACGTTGAGCAGAGCAACGAGCGGATGCAGCAGCTCATAAGCTCGATGAACGATATACGTCAGAGCTCTATGGAAATAGATAAAGTTATAAAGACGATAGAAGATATTGCATTCCAGACGAACATCCTTGCACTGAACGCTGCCGTAGAGGCGGCTCGTGCGGGAGACGCGGGAAAAGGGTTCGCCGTTGTTGCTGACGAAGTAAGAAATCTTGCGAACAAATCGCAGCAGGCAGCAAAGAGTACAGCAGGTCTTATAACAACAGCAGTGAATGCAGTACAGCTCGGAAGCAGGATAGCGGACGAGACCGCAGAAAGCCTGCTTTCTACGGTAGAGGATATCAAGGGCATCACAAGCGGCGTCAACGATATTTCCGATGCAAGCGAAAGACAGGCAGAGTCGATCTCGCAGGTAAGTATCGGTATATCGCAGATCGCAGATGTCGTCCAGAATAACTCCGCGACCAGCGAGGAGACCGCTGCTTCGAGCGCAGAACTTTCGTCCCAGGCACAGCTTCTTGGCGAGCTTGTCGAGAAATTCCGTCTGAAACGATGAAAACCGTGAAGAAACAAAAACATACAAATTAATATGACAAAAACCCGGAAGCAGCATTGAACCGTTTCCGGGCTTTTTTATAACATATACCACATATCAAAAGCCGCTCAGAGCACGTTTTTCGCTCAGTCTGAACCAAAGAAAAAGACGCAGAGCCGAAGCCCTTTATGAGTCATCAGATCTATTTTATTAAGGGTACCTCTTACTGACTATCTTTTACAAATTATATCACAACAAATATATTTTGTCAATGACAACATATTTTCTTTTTATTTTACGCTTGTTTTTTGTTATAATAAACAAAAAGGAGGCGTTATTTATGGTTAAAAACCTAAAAGCCCTGAGAGAAGAACACGGTCTGTCACAGCAGAAACTTGCCGAACAGCTGGGTCTTACTCAGCAGGCGATCTACAAATACGAGCGAACATCTGTCGAACCGGACATAGATACTCTTGTCGCAATGGCAGAACTTCTGCACACCACAGTCGATCACCTTATCGGCAACGATACAGTCAGCGATACCGGAATTAATCTGACCACACAGGAAGCCGATCATATAAGGCATATACGAAGACAGCCTCCCGATGTCAGGGAAAACATTTTCCGACTTGCCGAAAGCATGGACAGCAGCCGCAATTCCTGAATATATTATAGCTCTTTTTTTAGGGCTTGCGGTAAGCTGTCAGCTTACAGATTTTGCGGCTATATTACTATTCTCTGAAACGTCATTTATCTGCGATCTCCATATCCGTATAAACCCGGATATGGAGATTTTTTGCAAACAAAAAGATCCCGAAGATCGATCTTCAGGATCTGTGGATCAGAGGTTATTACTGTCAAGCATTTCTGCCAATTGCAGTATTTCGGGTGTAACTTTCTCACGGTTGTGTTTCAGCATCTTGTCATGTATCAGTTTTGCCGGTGCAACTATTACCGCACCTATCGCCATAAGCACAATACCGAGGATCAGGTTTCTCCACTCAAGGCAGAATGTCAGTCCCAGCCCGAACAGCAGTGTACCTATGATACCTATTGAGATCGCCGTGATCGAGGCACTCTTTTCACAGGACGAATCAAGCCTGCGAAGCCGCTTCATTGCCTCTTCTCTGTCGTCTGTCTGCTTAGGAATATACTTCTGTTTTATTGCATTTATCTCAGCATGTTCCTCCGCGGAATATGTGTATCCGAATTTTTCGTTTGTCATTTCAGTGACCTCCTTTATTTGATGTGTTCATTCTAACACTGAAATATTAATGATTTGTTTCAGAAATGTTTCCGAATTGTTAATTCTGCAATTTTCTCATTCTTGCACTGCCTTTTATTATCATAATGACCGACACCAGCAGAACTATAAGAGTTACCCCGGCTCCGGTGATACCGTTCATAAGCTGACGGTAATCTGTCCCGTTATTTTCATTGAAAGCCGTCAGCATTGCGGTCTGCAATGAATACATCGACATCAGCGCTCCGGCGAATGTCAGGTTCTTTGCAGCCGACAGTATCATATTGTCGGCTTTGCGGAAAGATACCATATTGTACACCGCAAGTATGAAATAATAGAATGTATATGCTGCCGACATTATCACCACGATCTTCGGCAATGTATCGCCCTCGTTCATTATTACCATTTGTGCCGCAAGTCCTGCCATTACAGCGTTCATAAGAAACATAAGTATCCCGCAGTTACGGTATGTACGGCATTCACGGATTTTTTTGCTATGCTCGTCACTTTCGCGGTAATTCTTTCTGACATTGCGCATCAGAACGAAACGGATAGCTCCGAAGACAAAATAGTATGCGCCGAGCGAATACAGCCACACCGAAGAATACATATATCCCGTGACCGTTTTGAACGCAGCATAGAACAGATTTACAGCGAGTCCGGTGTACAGAGAGACTTCCGCTCTGAATGCTCTGTCATCGAGCCAGCGGGCGGTGTATTTGTTTTTGTGCATAAGTCTGCGGAATCCCACGACTATTTTAAGATCGTCGCCTTTCACAAGCTTCTTTGCATACCGGATCATATCCCTGAAATTAATGACTGTTACTGTGAGCGCGTATGCCGAAAGCAGGTATGCGGCATACGAAACAGGGTTTGTCTCGGTCAGTACACCAAGCGCGATAACAACAAAAGGTATCGCTGCCAGATCCAGAATTATAATTACACGATACGGCGGTCTTATCAGTTTTTTAAGAAGCTTTCCTGTCATTGACGCCTCCGCAGTTTCACAGTAAATGTACTGCCCTTTCCAAGTTCGCTGTCAACAGATATCTCCCCGTGCTCAATATCTATTACACGTTTGACAAGCGCAAGCCCGAGTCCGTTTCCCTGCGCTGAATGTGACGTATCGCCCTGATAGAATTTCTCGAAAATATGCCTGCCTGTGACAGCGTCCATTCCGCAGCCGCTGTCACGCACTGTGACTTTTGCATGATCTTCATCTGCTTCAAGCCCCACAAATACAGTTCCGCCCGGCTCCGTGAATTTTATGGCATTGGAGAAGAGATTGTTCCAGACGATACTCAGCAGCTCGCTGTCTGCGTTTATTGAAACACCGTCGGCAATGTCGGTTTCTATATCAATGTTTTTCTGCTCCCAGCGGCTCTCGAATTGCAGCAGACAATCCCCAAGCTGTCCCCCGAGATCGTACTCCCTGCGGTCAGGATATATCTGCTGATTTTCAAGCTTGTTAAGTTTTAAGATATTCGCTATCAGTTCAGAAAGTCTCGACGATGCCGCAGTTATGGCAGCAGCATATTCCTCGCGTTCACTGTCGGTAAGCTCCTTGCTTTGCAGGAGCTGAGCGTAGTTATTGATGACCGAGAGCGGCGTCTTCAGCTCATGTGAAACGTTTGATATGAAATCTGTGCGCAGAGTTTCAACTCCGGCAAGCTCCGCTGTCATTTTGTTTATTTCATTAATAATCAGATTGTAGCCGTTCTCGGCTGATAAAAATTCCACCGGCTCTATCACTGTATCGAACTGCCCCGAGGTTATCTTCTCAAGACCGGAAGTGATCCTGTTTATCGGACGGTTCACTGTATAATGTGTACGCACGGTATCGCATACCCAGAAGATAAGAGTTATCAGTATCACATTTGCAAATGTTACAGGTGCGCTCTGACGCATTTCTTCCTCTGTATAGTCCATGAAATGAAAGAACAGCACGAAAGAACAGGTTACAACAAAAGCTATGAGCATGAAGAACACTACGAACTTGAACAGCCCTGCGAGCACTTTTTTTCCGGTCATTTCAGCACCGCCTTGTAGCCGAGCCCATGGACGGTCTGTATCTCAAACTCATCGCAGTTCTCAAATTTTTCACGCAGTTTTCGCATATACACATCTACCGAACGCAGACCCGATGTAGCTTCGATATCCCAGAATTCGTTCATAAGCTGCGAACGCGAGAATGTCTTTTTAGGGTATGAAAGAAGTTTGTACAGAAGGTCAAATTCACGTACAGTCAGAGGTATCTCTTCACCGTCATATACGGCAGTGCGGGTATCGCTGTTAAGTTCAAGCTTTCCGACCGTTATACTCTTTGTATCGTTGATCTTTGCCCTGCGCAAGAGCGCTCCGATCCTCAGAGGAAGTTCTTCGAGCACTATCGGTTTCACCATATAATCGTCTATCCCGATACGGTAGCCTTTCTGTTTTGATGCGATATCGTCCTTCGCTGTCATGAACAATACAGGGATATTGCTGTCCAGACTGCGAACACTTTCGACAAACTCATAACCGTCGATCTTCGGCATCATTATGTCCGAGATGATGCAGTCAAAACTGTTTCCGTACATTTCGTTATAAGCATCACCGGCACTGAGACAGCCTACAGTCTCAAATCCGTTCATTTCAAGATATTTGCATACAGTGCGGTTAAGCTCTGTATCATCGTCAACGACAAGTATTTTCAGCATAAGCAGCCTCCGGATTCATATTTTTACCCTATAGGGTACCTCTAAAAAACGTTTTCTCTCAAATGGGTTTTCAGAGGTTCCCTATAATATGATTATATCACATTCTTTGATCCGATTCAACAGATCCTGAAATTTTAACAATTCGGAAACATTTCTCTCATCACGGAAAAAACTTCTCCGCGCAGCAAGCAATATTTACCAGATCACTCCGGGAATATCAATGCAGGGATTGTCAATACTTTTCTTGCAATACTTTTTTCAGCGGAGGTATTCCGGAATGTACTACGGAAAAGTCGAAATAAGCGGTATAAATACATCAAAGCTGAAGGTGCTTACGGAGAAGGAAAAAAACGATCTGTTAAAACGCATAGGAGAAGGTGATATGAAAGCGCGGGAAGAACTGATAAACGGAAACCTGAGACTTGTCCTGAGCGTGATACAGCGGTTTACCGGAAGAGGTGAAAGCCCCGACGACCTGTTTCAGGTAGGCTGTATAGGACTGATAAAGGCTATAGATAATTTTTCGCCGGAATTCGGTGTGCGTTTCAGCACTTACGCTGTCCCTATGATAGAAGGAGAAGTAAAGCGTCATATCCGTGACAGCGGACAGATCAGGGTGAGCCGTTCACTCCGGGACACAGCCTATAAGGCGATGCAGGCAAAAGAAAAACTCACTTCACAGCTGAGACGGGATCCCACAATAGAGGAGATATCCGAGTGTCTCGACTGCAAGCGAGAAGATGTGGTTATTGCGCTTGAAGCGGTCAGCGAACCTATTTCGCTTTATGAACCGGTATTTTCGGATTCGGGCGATACTGTATATGTGATGGATCAGATAGGCGATAATAACGATGATAAAAACTGGCTGGACGAGATAGCGCTCAAAGATGCGATATCATCACTCGGCAGCCGCGAAAAAAAGATACTGAACCTGCGGTTTCTTCAGGGCAAGACCCAGGTAGAGGTAGCAAACGAGATCGGCATAAGTCAGGCACAAGTCTCACGTCTCGAAAAGGGAGTACTGAACAAGATAAAAAATGAGATGTGAGACAAGGTACCATGCTTTTCTCTTACTGGCTGAGTCCGACAGTCTTGTTTACGGGGACTGAAAAGGCTATACCCTGCCCTGCCGTATTCATTCCCGCAGAGTGATATATGGCTTTCAGGACATCGTCCTTTATGTCATTTGTCACAAGTATCATTATGACCTCTTTATCCGGGTGTATAGTGATCTTGAAAAGTTCCTCGGCTTCTTTGCCGGCAGTTCCCCTCGCACGAAGCACAGTTCCGCCGCGTGCTCCGGCTTCTTTTGCGGCACTCATCACCGTATCGGAGAATCCTGAATTTATAATGCAGAATATCATTTCATAGCTTTTCTCAGCCATTCTTACCACTCCCCTTTACATTATCTGCGGCATTGCAGAGAAAAGCATAGACCGATGTTCCTATCATACTGGTGAAAGGAACAGAAACTGCTATCCCCTTGCCTTTTTTTATTGTGCGGAATTTATTATCCAGAGCATATAATATCTCATCGAGTTTATCCGAGCGCACAACACTGAATATCACGCTCTTTTCGTTTCCGTCAAGACCGAGCACGTCAAGTATAGCGGCATCGGCGGTTCCCCTTGCAGCTGCAATGAACTGAAAATTCACCTCGAACGACTGGATAAGATCGGCGTAGAATTCAGCCTTGTTTTTATCGACTATGGTTATAAGGAGTTCAAGCTTTATCGGGGAGATATTCTTTGTATTCTGCTGTTCCTGCGGTGTTCGGGTATTGATGTTCTCAGCCAAAACTATACCTCCTTATTCAAAGTAGATAATCTGATCGTCGTCGGCGGACATTATGCGCTGCAATGCGATCTTTCTGCGGAATCTCGAAGCCATTACCGCTTTGAATCCCAGCGACTGTATTGTGATGAGAGGTGTCATAGCGACCATTGCAACGACTCCGAAAGCCGAGTAAAGTACCTGATCCGCTCCGTTGAGCGCCGCGCAGGCTCCGATAGCAAGCGGAAGTATAAAGCTCGATGTGAGCGGTCCGCTTGCAACTCCACCGGAATCGAAAGCTATTGCGGTATAGAGCTTCGGAACAAAGAATGAAAGTCCGAGCGATAATATATATCCCGGTATCAGATAGTAAAGCAGCGAGAAACCGAAGATTATTCTTATTACCGAAAGACCCACCGAAACTCCGACACCGAGTGAAAGTGCGATCATCATTTCTTTCTTTGTGACAGAGCCTCCGGTTATCTCTTCTACCTGCTTGTTCAGAACATGAACGGCAGGCTCTGCAAGGACCACCACCGCACCGAGTACAAATGCGAATATCACAAGTCCGATATTTCCGGAATCCGCAAGCTGTGTCCCGAGCTTATATCCTATCGGCATGAATCCCACAGAAGCAGAAGTGAGGAATATCACAAGTCCCACAAATGTGTAGAAAATACCGACCCCGATACGCAGAAGGCTTCTTTTCGGAAGTTTCAGTATTGCGAACTGAAGGATCCCGAATGAAACTATAATGAGGAGAAGAGATTTTCCGACATCTAACGCAGTCTCGATAAGTGTGGAGATAAATTTGCCTCCGAGGATCGCGTTCATCGAATAATCGGGTATCTCGTATGTAAGCTCACCGTTTGACACGATAGACAGTATCAGTACAGCAAGCACGGGTCCCACAGAACATAGCGCAATAAGACCGAAGCTGTTTTCATCGGCATTTCTTCCTCCGACTGTCATGGCTATACCAACACCGAGCGACATGATGAACGGAACAGTTATCGGACCTGTGGTAACTCCTCCCGAATCAAATGCCATAGGCATGAATGAGCTTTTTCCGACTTCTATGAGCATTGCAGCAGCCGCAAACAGCAACAGATAAAAGAACAGCAGGAGCGACGGAAGTTCTTTTCTCAGGACTATCTTCTTTACCCCCACGAGCAGGAACACACCTACTCCGACCCCGACTCCGCCGATAAGCATAGTTCCGTTCATTACTGTGCTGACCTGACCTGCAAGAACTGAAAGATCCGGCTCAGCTATCGTTATCAGAAGACCCATTACAAAGCTTACCGCAAGCAGCACACCTATGCGCCGGGATTTGGTCAGTCCCTCACCTATCCGCTCACCCATAGGTGTCATCGCAAGATCGGCACCAAGATTGAACAGTGCAATACCAAGCACCAGAAAAAGCGCTGATACAAAGAAAACTATTTTTTCATTGTCCGTAAGATCTACAAGCGGAGTAAACGATACAGCAACAACGATCACCGTCACCGGAAGCACCGAAACAACAGCCTCTTTTATCTTGGATACCAGCGCCGCAAACATACGTTTTAAGGCAGATCTGCTCATTCCTATCCCCCATTTCCTGTATATTATATCATATTTTTATTGTTTTTGCAATATCCGTATGAATTGATGATCTCAATTGAGATATATCTGCGCTTGAGAAGTCGCTGCGCTTGAGATTGGGGCTCGTCTGTCGGTCATCCCCCTCTGTGGCTTTTGCTTTGCAAAAGCTTCACCTCCCCCAATGGGGGAGACACCCCAAACACCGCTGCTTTTCGGCGCGAAAAGCAGCAAAAGCGACTCGCTTCGCATTTCAACCCCATATTCACTGCGCTTTAACCAAAACAGGCGGAAAGTGTACCTTCCGCCCTGTGTTTCAGTTTTTTCGTTTAGGGGTTCCCTTTATCTTACAAAAACAAATTCTTCAGCCTCAAAAAGCTGTCTGCCCCTGAACATATCTGCCGCCCAGCCTTCATAAGCCGCCTGAGCCTTAAGATATACCGCGTGCCTGCCCTTTATTGCCGGAAGCGCTGCCGAAACAATGCCGCCGTTTTCATCAAATTCTGCTTCACCTGCCGGCTCGCTCTCGTCACTGTCAAGATGTACCGTTATCTTTCCCTTACAGCCCATTCCCCTGATCTTTATTTTAATGGAATACGGATCATCGTCATTCCCGAAATCATAATACTTCCAGCCCATAACACAGCCGTCGGTTATGCCCGTTACAGTGCGGTCAAAAATGTTACGCTCGGTTATGAAGCACCCGCCTTTCAGTACACATGCAGTGTCCGCTTTTGTGACATCAAACGGGTCAAGGCTCCTGTCAAAGCCGAGTGAAGTCATCTCGACCTGCGGGATAGTTCCGTCCGGAAGTATCTCTATCTTCTCAACACAGCCGCGGCGTGACATTATCGTTCCGTTTGTCATACGATGATAGAATATGTAATACTCTCCGTTTATGAGCATCACCGAACCGTGGTCGTTTCCGCCGGGATAATCCTGCGAATTGTCAATTATCGTTCCCTTATACTCAAACGGACCTGTCGGAGAATCACTTATCGCATAATCAAGACAGCTCCCCTTCTGCGGCGAATAGATAAGGTAGTACCTGCCGTTTATCTTTCTCGGTGAGCAGGCTTCAAAGAATTTGTGCGGCTCGGCAGTAGGAATTATATCCAGCTTGTAAGTCCCGTCGATCACAGTGTACATATCCGAACCGTCTATCTCAGCCATATACGAGCCCTGATAACCGCAATATACATACACTCTTCCATCGTCATCGACCAGCACTCCGGGATCTATAAATGTACCGTCGTCATAATGGTTTTCGATGTTGTATCTGTACTGCGAAAGCAGGGTGAAGGGACCTTCCGGTCTGTCGCTTACGGCAACACACCCCTTTGCGCCCACAATATACGCATACAGATAGTATTTTCCGTCCTTTTCGACCACATCGGGCGCATACAGCTCATTTTCCGTCCAGTTTGTATCCTTTGCGTGACCGCGGAAATCCTTTGTCGCAAATGCCGTACCGTGGCAGGTCCACTTGTTCAGGTCGCTCAGCGGAGCAGACCACACTTTCAGTCTGTGATCGCAGAATTTGTCGCAGCCGTTACGGTCATGTGATCCGTAAACATAAAGTCTGTCCCCGAAAACACGGGGTTCGCCGTCGGGAATATATTCCCACAGCGGAAGATATGGATTTGGCATATTTACCTCCGTTTTATCTGTAGGGAACCTCTAAAAACCCAATTTGAGAGAAAAAGAGCTATCCACGCCGTCTACTGCGTCAAACCTCCTAACCGGGCGCCAGCCCGGCTTCGTCGGCTTTCCTTGTATT
>CAMOKN010000317.1 GCA_946617595.1 uncultured Clostridia bacterium | reverse complement strand
TTTGAGAGAAAAAGAGCTATCCACGCCGTCTACTGCGTCAAACCTCCTAACCGGGCGCCAGCCCGGCTTCGTCGGCTTTCCTTGTATTCGACGCGGCTATCTCATTTTCTCTGTTCAAAGCGGTTTTTAGAGGTACCCTTCATCAAGCTTCTGTCTGTATTCAGACAGAAGCTCTTTTATTTTCTTGTCGGCAGTCTCATTATAGCCTTCTTCAAGCGTCTCTATTGCATTTTCGAGATCGCCGTCGTTAAAGTAGGACTCAGCGCGTTCTATATACGACATGACTGCCGCATTATCTGTCTTTTCTCGCTCCGTGCCGCTGGGATTGTTGTTTGAGCAGGCGGAAAGAGCTGTCAGCGCTGCAGCAAGTACGGCTGCATATCTGCGTTTCATCGGAGTTCACCATATCTGTCAATACCATGACGGGACATTTCCGGCAAAGCCCGCATATTCTTCGACAGCCTTTTCGGCGGCTTTGACGGCTTTTATGTATTCGTCATGGTCACCGCATGAATGTGCGTCGCAGATATGACGGATTATATCCGCAGCGGTGTAGAATGCCATAAGCGCAAAGAAATCGCCGGGGATATCCCCCTCAAAATATCCGTTTATCACACCTCGTGAGAACGGTGCGCTGCATGACCGCCGTATGCACTGGAAATCCATATACGGGTCACCCCAGCACCAGCTTCCGAAGTCTATGATCCCCAGCTCGCCGTTCTTTGTCATTATAAGGTTGCCGGAACGGAAATCGCCGTGGAGTGCGGTCTGAGGGCGATCTTCAAGCAGTTCACGGTTGTTTTCGAGGTATTCGGCAGTTTCTTTGTCACCTTTGAATGAACCGCGCACTTTGTAACGGAAGATCCCGAGAAGCTCATCGAGCTTCTTCCCGAAATAAAGATCCCACGGCAGGATATTCTTCGGTGCTTTTATGGAATGTATCTTTTTTAGCATAGCACCGGCTTTTTCGCCGATCTGCGCCTGTTCCGGAGTATGCTGGTTAAGTATCTTCTCGTCTGCGTCGAAACCATCGACCCATGTATATAGTGTGTATGCGAGAGTATCTCCGCAGCACGCCGCGACTTCTATCGGGAGATTCATATTTATCCCGAGTTTTTCGTGTACGTACTGCGAGAACATCGCGCTGTCGCAGTAGCGTTTGTAGTTTTCGATATCAGCGGTACGCAGGATCAGTTCGGTGCCGTTGTTCTTCATTATATGGTACTTGTTTTCGCCGGACAAGCCGCATTCTATCGGAGTTATCTCAAACCAGCTGCTGCTGTCGGAAATATCTGAAAATTTTTCTTTCAGTTCCGTATGATCTCCCTCCTTTCGGTCATTTTGCATAAATGCAGGAACTTGTTAATTTAATCGCGAAGCTATACGCTTTTGCCTCTTTTCGCGACGAAAAGAGGCGGGGGTTGGGGCAGAGCCCCAAGTCTAAAGCGCAGCGACCGATCTCAAGCGTAGCGGTCGCTTAACGCTCATTCAGCGGAACGTAATCTGTTCTTGGGTGGACGTTCAGGTAGGACGGGCGGATTATTTTGTTCTGGTTGATTATCTCCTCTATTCTGTGAGCCGACCAGCCGGACATTCTCGCGGCGGCAAACAGGGGAGTGTACAGTTCGAGCGGCAGTCCGAGCATAGAATAGCAGAATCCGCTGTAGAAATCTATATTTGCGCTTACGCCCTTGTAAATGCGGCGCTTTTTGGCAATAAGTTCGGCTGCGAGCCGTTCTACTGACGAATAGAGGGCAAATTCCTTCTCTTTCTGTTTCTCTGCTGCAAGCTTTTCGACATATTTTTTAAATATCTGTGCACGCGGGTCGGAAATAGAATATACCGCGTGTCCCATACCATATATAAGTCCGCTCTTGTCGAATGCCTGCTTATCGAGAAGTTTCTGGAGGTAAGCGGTGATCTCGTCATCGTCGTTCCAGTTTCTGACCTGTTTTTTCAGTTCATCGAACATTCCCATTACTTTGAGGTTCGCACCGCCGTGTTTGGGACCCTTCAGTGAGCAGAGAGCTGCGGTTATTGCCGAATAAGTGTCGGTGCCTGAGGAAGTCACAACATGAGTGGTGAAGGTAGAGTTGTTTCCGCCGCCGTGCTCGGCGTGCAGCACAAGCGCAACATCAAGTACGCGCGCTTCAAGCTCGGTGTAGCGGCAGTTCTCACGCAGCATATACAGTATATTTTCGGCAGTGGAAAGATTCTTTTTGGGTCTGTGTATGATAAGTCCGTCTCCGTCTATGCAGTAGCGCTTTGCATTATAGCTGTAAACTGTGAGCATCGGGAATACCGCTATAAGCTCCAGTGCCTGACGCAGAACATTCGGGATCGTGAGATCGTTCGGAAAATCGTCATAAGCATAAAGCGTCAGTACGCTTCTTGCAAGGGTGTTCATTATGTCTTCGCTCGGGGATTTCAGGAGGATATCCCTTACGAATGATGAGGGAAGGTGTCTGAAATTGCTGATAAGCTTTGTGAACTCGTCGAGTTCTGTCTTATCCGGAAGATGTCCGAAAAGCAGCAGATATGTTGTTTCTTCAAATCCGAAGCGCTTGTCATCTGTGAATCCTTTTATTATGTCGCGGACATTTATCCCACGGTAATAAAGCTCACCGTCACATGGTATTTCCTGACCGTTTTCAAGCCTTTTGGAGACTATCTCCGATATTTCAGTAAGACCCGTGAGAACTCCCTTGCCGTTGAGGTCACGAAGACCGCAGTAAACATTGTGTTCAAGGTAAAGCTCAGGGGCGATATTGCTGCTTTCGGTGCAGAGCGAAGCAAGAGCTTCAAGCTGCGGGGTCACTTTTGAAAAAGGGTAGTGCGAAGCCATATATTACCTCCTCGTTTTATCTTAATAATACACTTCTGATAGTGAAATTATATTATATTCTATAATATTATATCACAAATCCTTATGAATTGCAAGTTTTTTCAGGCAGAATAAAATCAAGGCAATACCGCACAAATAGACGTACTGCGATTGCTTGCAGATTATTCCGTCATCTTGCACAGAAATTCCTTGACTTGCGGCAGCAACGACAGGAAGTCGTTCAGAAGGTTTCCAAATGCGCACACCGCTGCACGAAGCAGAGTAAGTTACCGCGAATAAAAGCTGCATTAAAAAATCACTGACAGCGCAATCACCGCCCGCTCTTTGTGCGGTATAGCCTCAAGAAAAAACGCTCCCGCAGATCAGGCGGAAGCGTCAAAAATTACTTAAGGGTACCTCTAAAAACCGCTTTGAAAAGAGAAAATGTGGCAGCCGTGTCGAAGACGAGGAAAGGCTCCGAAGGCTTGCTGGCGCAAGGTGAGGAGACTTGACGAAATATTCGACGCGGATGACTCGTTTTCTCTCAA
>CAMOKN010000316.1 GCA_946617595.1 uncultured Clostridia bacterium | reverse complement strand
CAAGGAATGTGTCCGTTGTGTAAATGCACCGCAGGCGCATTTACACAACATCTGAAAATCTGTTTTGCAGATTTTCAGCCAATAACTGCCAAAAGGCAGTTATTGAGGACACATTACTTATATACAACCGGATATATCCGGCGGAGGTAAAACAGAATGAGCGGCAAGAAGAAAAAACTGCTGACTGACCGCAGAATACAGACTACACTGCTCATGATATACGACATCGGGGTCATTATGCTGTCGTATTTCGTCGCATTGTGGTTCAGATTTGACTGCCAATACTCTCAGATACCGAATGAGATGATAAGCGCATACGCAATATTCTGCCCTGTCTATGCGGTTGTCTGCGTTATTGTATTTTATTTTTTCAGGTTTTATAATATGGTATGGAGCTTTGTCGGTTACAGAGATCTGGTACAGCTCTTCACAGTGTCGATCTGTATGTCATGCCTGCATATTTTCGGCATCACAATCATCTTCCAGCGTCTCCCTATATCGTACTACCTTATAGGAGCCTGCTTACAGGCTATTGCCGTATGCGGGATAAGGATATCCTACAGATTATTGAACAGTATCAGAAACCGCAGCAAACCCGCAGATATTACCGGAAGAGTAATGATAATCGGAGCCGGCGCGTCCGGACAGATGATAATACGCGATATTGCAAATGCAAGTGAAATAAAAGACAAGGTAGTCTGTGCGATAGACGACAACCCGAACAAGTGGAACAAGTACATAGAGCGTGTCCCGATAGTCGGCGGCAGAGACGACATTCTTTCAAATGTCGAAAAATATCATGTAAACAAGATATTTCTGGCTATCCCGTCAGCTACAGCCGAGCAGAAGAGAGATATCCTCAATATATGCAGTGAGACGAACTGCGAGCTGAAACAGCTCCCCGGAATGTACCAGCTTATGAACGGACAAGTCTCCATGTCCGATATGCGTAAGGTATCGGTCGAGGATCTTCTCGGGCGTGAACCTATCCAGACCGATATGAAAGAAGTATTCGATTTCATAAACGGCAAGGTGGTAATGGTCACAGGCGGAGGCGGCTCGATAGGCTCTGAGCTTTGCCGTCAGATCGCCGCACACAGTCCGAAACAGCTCATAATATTTGAGGTGTATGAGAACAGTGCTTATGATATACAGAATGAGCTGAAGGATAAGTACCCGGATCTTTCACTTGTGGTGCTTATCGGCTCGGTGCGTGACAGCCGCAGACTGTTTCAGGTGTTCGGAGACTATCACCCCGATATCGTGTATCATGCAGCTGCGCACAAGCATGTTCCGCTGATGGAAGACAGTCCCTGCGAAGCAATAAAGAACAACTCTATCGGCACTTACAAGACCGCCTATGCCGCAATGGTACACGGGTGCAAGCGTTTCGTGCTCATAAGCACCGATAAGGCTGTCAATCCCACTAATATAATGGGTGCATCAAAGCGTCTGTGCGAGATGATAATACAGTCATTCGACGAGAAGATAAAGGCAGGAAAGGCAAACGAGCTTCCGCAGTTCTTCACGCATGAGGGATTTGAGAACGCAGACAAGGACGGCTCAGGAAAAGTATTCAGAGATATAAAGACCGAGTTTGTGGCAGTGCGTTTCGGAAATGTACTCGGAAGCAACGGATCGGTCATTCCGCTGTTCAAAAAGCAGATAGAAAAGGGCGGTCCGGTAACCGTAACACACCCCGATATAATCAGGTATTTCATGACTATCAGCGAAGCTGTGAGTCTCGTTATGCTTGCAGGGACCTATGCTCACGGCGGCGAGATATTTGTCCTCGATATGGGAAGCCCCATGAAGATAGATACACTTGCAAGAAACCTTATAAGGCTCAGCGGTCTCAGACCCGATGTTGATATAAAAATAGAGTACAGCGGTCTTCGTCCCGGAGAAAAGCTTTATGAAGAAAAGCTTATGGCTGAGGAAGGTCTGAAAAAGACCGCAAACAAGCTCATACATATCGGAAAACCGATACCGTTCAATGTGGACGAGTTTTTGGACGAGCTTGACGGACTAATGAGCGCGGCATACAAGAACAAGGCAAATATCCGCGATTATGTGAAGAAAGTCGTAACCACCTACCGTGAAGCGGATAACGGTCTGCTGGGAAATACCACTGAGATACTTTAGTTCTCGGAAAACAACGAAATTCAGGCTGAAAGCCGTTCGGCAGCAATAAAAAAAGCAGTCGTATAATATGATACCGAAAAAACTGTCATTACTGTATAACCGGTAATGACAGTTTTTTCAAATATGTATTGATTAATCATACAATATATGATATTATATATGGGTCATGATTTATCATCAGATGCGAGGTAAATATAATATGCAGTACAGAAAAGACAAATACGGCACAGAATTATCGGTACTCGGATTCGGGTGTATGAGATTTTCCAGAAAAAACGGTAAAATAGATATAGATGAAGCCGAAAGAGAGATCCTTGAAGCATACAATTCAGGTGTGAATTATTATGATACCGCTTATCTTTACCCTGGAAGCGAGGCTGCCATAGGCGAGATATTTGAGCGCAACTCCATGCGCGAAAAAGTGAAGATTGCCACAAAACTCCCTCAGTACCTCGTAGGCAGCAGTGCAGCAATAGACAAATACTTCAATGAAGAACTTTCAAGGCTCAGGACAACATACGTTGACTATTATCTGATGCACCACCTGACCGATATTTCAATGTGGGAAAAGCTGAAAAAGGTCGGTATCATCGACTGGATCGCCGAAAAGAAAAAAAGCGGCGCTATCCGTAATATCGGCTTTTCATATCACGGAAACACCGACGGCTTCCTGAAAATACTCAACGATTACGACTGGGATATCTGTCAGATACAATACAACTATTTCGATAAATACTCACAGGCAGGCGAATCCGGACTAAAAGCAGCTGCCGAAAAAGGGATACCGGTCGTTATAATGGAACCTCTGCGCGGCGGAAAGCTTGTGAATATGCTCCCGTCTTCCGCAATACAGGTCATGAAAGACAGCGGACGCGGCTGGACACCTGCCGAATGGAGCTTCCGCTGGCTGTACGATCAGCCCGAAGTGACCGTGGTACTGTCCGGTATGAATACTCTCGACATGGTGAAGGAAAACTGCCGGACTGCATCGGAAGCACGGGTCGGCGAGTTTACCGACAAGGATCTTTCGATCCTCGGAACTGTTACAGAAAAAATAAAGGAACGTGAGAAAGTTGGCTGCACCGGCTGCCGGTACTGTATGCCCTGCCCTAAAGGTGTGGATATTCCCGGCGCCTTCCGCTGCTACAATGCGATGTATATTGAGTCAAAAAGTGAAGGAAGATTTCAGTACGCTCAGACTGTCGGACTTACAAAGGAACCGGCTTTTGCAACTCAGTGTGTAGGCTGCGGAAAATGCGAAAAGCACTGTCCGCAGGAAATACCTATAAGAGAAAAGCTGAAAGAAGCAGATAAGGCGCTCAGACCTCTCCCCTACAGGATAGGTATTGCCGTTGCAAGAAAATTCATGCTGAGAAAGTAGGACGATGTGCAGGAACCTTTTCCTGCATAATGGCGTCAGCCGGACTTTTTTTGTGCAATATAGACAGTAAACAGTGATACAGATAAAGAACATTTGTACACATAGTACCTTGCAAAACAATGTACTATGTGATATAATAACAATTGCAAGATACCTTGTGTAACAAAGTACCTTGTATCTGCAAAGGAAGGAGAGGATAAAATGCAGACTCAGCTCAAACGAGGTACCCTCGAGCTCTGCGTGCTGACTATACTGTGCAGATGCGACAGGTACGGCTATGAACTCGTAAATATCATATCCGACTGTATGCATATCACCGAAGGAACGATATATCCGCTTATGAAACGCCTTAAAGATGCAGGCAGCATAGACTCGTATATCGTCGAATCACAGGAAGGTCCGCCAAGAAAATATTACCGTATCACCGAAAGCGGAAGAAAGATACAAAAAGAACAGGAATCCGAATGGCGAAGCTTTTCGGAAGCGATCAACAAACTGATTAACGGAGAGGAAGGATCAAAATGACCTATACAACAAGAGCCGATTTTATGAGCGGACTTCGTGAAGCTCTTGGCAGGAACAATATCCCCGATGCAAGGGATATCCTGATAGATTTCGATCAGCATTTCGACGGAGGCGCGGCTGCCGGAGAATCCGAAGCCGATGTATGCGCAAAGCTCGGAGATGTTGATGAGATCGTAAAACAGTACATATCCGAAACTGACGGAAGATTTACCGAAGCGCAGAAGGAAACACCCGTTCAAGAAACGGTAATCACCGATAACGAGCCGGAAAAAAATATGAATACAGGAGATTTTGCGCAGACCGCAAAAGAAGCTTCTGCCCCGGAAATAAAAAATGAAAGATCCGGTCCCAGCGCCGGTGGTATCGTCGGCGTGATATTCATGGATATATTCCTTTTCTCGTGGACACTCATAACGCTGTTGTCACTCATCATTTCACTTTACGCGGTGACGATCGCGTTTGCGGCAAGCGGTATTGCAATATTCGTCGGAGCAATAATGATCGCGGCGGTAGGAGCCGCTGGATTCATCTCCACAGGATTTGCGCCGATCTCACTGATATTCTGCGGCATAATGATGTGTGCGTTCGGCGGAATGCTTGTGATAGCATCAATTGCCGCAACAAGAGGATTCATAAACCTGATAATTGCGGTTATCAATCTCAATGCCAGAAGATTTACGGGACATAACGTTTGCCGCAAGATAGGAAGAAAATACAGAGAGGAGAGAGACTGATGAGCAGAATGGGAAAATGGCTGCTGATATTCGGCATTATAGCACTTGTGAGTGCGATAGCTTTCGGAGTATCTGTTGCGGCTCTCGGAGTTGCAGACAATAATTACTCAATAAATTTAAACGGGACCAACATAAACTTTTTGGGAGGATTTTCAATGGGAAAAGCAAGTATTTATATCTCAGACGGCGAGAATGTTATAACCAAGGATTTTGAGGAAAACAAGATCTATTCGGCTGAAATGGACGGAACACAGATAAATGATATCAGCATAGGGCTTGCAAGCTGTCATGCAAATGTTGTATGCACCGATACCGACACCCTGACAGTGAAATATACTACAGGCACAAGACCCTTGAATTTCACAGCTGAAATTAAAAACGGAAAGCTTATAATATCGGAGAAGCTTTCATCGTGGCTCTCATTCGGTGCCGGAAAAGCCTCTGAGCTTGAACTCGGGCTGCCAAAAAAACTGTACGATCATACCGATATATCACTGGCGTCCGGAGAGTTAAAGTCTGCTGACTTAACATCAGATGATCTCTCACTTAACGTTGCAAGTGGCAGTACAGACCTGGGGATATATGCAGGAAAAATGACCATATCAGTTGCGTCCGGAAGTGTCAGACTCACAAACTGCTCGGGAGGTGCCTGCAAAGATCTTAATCTTAGCGTTGCTTCGGGAAATCTGACGATGAACGGCTTCGGCAGCGGCGATACAAAGATCAGCATTGCCAGCGGCAAGATCATTCTTGACGGCATTTCAGGCAGCGTTGACAGCAGCATTATGTCAGGACATCTCGCCCTGATATATTCTGAGTGGAACGGCGATCTCGACATAGATATAGCAAGCGGAAAGACCGATGTTACACTCCCGACAGGCTCGGGAATAGATCTTGATTTTGAAAGGGCTTCCGGCTCATGCAGCATTGAACTTGATTCGGATTCGACCAAGCTTAATAAGAACACATCGGCTGTATTCGGCGGCTCAAATGTCCACAAAGTCAGCGTAAGTGAGGCGAGCGGCAGCACTGTCTTCCACAACTGACATCAGCCTGCCGGGTGCGCCGCCCCCGTCCCCGGCGGGCTCTGCCCTGCACCCGCTGGGGCGCTGCCCCCGTCCCCGGCAGGGTTCCGCCCTGCACCCGCTGGGGCGCTGCCCCCGTCCCCGGCAGGGTTCCGCCCTGCACCCGCTGGGGCGCCGCCCACGTCCCCGGCAGGGTTCCGCCCTGCACCCGCTGGGGCGCCGCCCCCGTCCCCGGCGGGCT
>CAMOKN010000315.1 GCA_946617595.1 uncultured Clostridia bacterium | reverse complement strand
CTCGCAAGCTCGACACCTCCCCGCTGCCGGGGAGACCACGCAAGGTGAGGAGACTTGACGAAATATTCGACGCGGATGACTCGTTTTCTCTCAAATGGGTTTTTAGAGGTTCCCTTCATATAATGAAAGCACAGAGCAGACCAATTGCTCTGTGCTTTTGCTTTTGTGTAATAGGGGCAGTACACCATTCATTCAGGTGCATACTTTCAGGAGGGGGGAGAGGGTTGGGGTCTGGGAAGGGGAGAGAAACTCATTTCCAATCTGGAAATGGGGTTTCCTTCCTCTTCCTTCCCCAGTCTGAAGCGCAGCGGCCGGAATCTCACACAGCCTGAGCGGTATAAAGCTTATAATAATCGCCGCGCTTTGCAATAAGCTCATCGTGGGTGCCGGATTCGGTGATGCCCTTATTGGAGATATACATGATGCGGTCGCAGTTTCTGATAGTTGAGAGTCTGTGGGCAATGATAAACGATGTCCTGCCTTTTAGCAGGTGGTTCAGACCGTTTTGCAGGTTGCGCTCGGTCTTGGCGTCGATAGACGATGTTGCTTCATCGAGAACAAGTATTTTAGGATCCGACAGTATGGTACGCGCAAGTGCTATCAGCTGCTTCTGACCCTGTGACAGACCTGCTCCGCGCTCGCTCACGACCGTGTTGTAACCGTCTTTCAGTGAACGTATGTAATTGTCGATGCCTACTATACGGCACGCTTCGCGCGCTTCTTCGTCGGTTGCGTCAAGCCTTCCGTATTTCAGATTGTCCATTATTGTTCCGCTGAATATGAAGCTGTCCTGGAGCATTATTCCCATCTGACTGCGCAGCGAATGAAGAGTTACCTGCGATATGTCGCTGTCGTCAATAAGCACTTTGCCGCTGTCAAGATCATAGAACCTCGATATAAGACTCACTATCGTGGTCTTGCCGGCTCCTGTGGGTCCCACAAGCGCAATGCTCTGCCCTGCTTTTACATCAAAACTGAGGTGTTCGAGCACGCTCGTTCCGTCCTCGTATGAGAAAGTCACGTCCCTGAAATGAACATCACCTTTTATTGGCGGCATTTCCTTGGCTCCGTCCTTGTCCTTTATCTTGACCGGCTCGTCAAGCATCTCGAATATCCTTTCGAGATACGCCACTGCGTTTATGAACGTGTTCATCAGATTCGAGAGGTTCATCAGCGGCTGCCAGAAGCGGGCGGAATATTCACCCATCGCAAGTATCGTTCCGAGAGAGAGTCCCGGCAGAAATACAAGTCCCACGAGGTATATCGCCGCTCTTGTAATGATAGAAACTATATCTGTCGAAGGCCAGACAAGGTTTGAGTACCCCACTGCCTTCATCCATGAGCTGCGGTAGCTCTTCGCAAGCTTGTCATTTATCTCGGCGTTTACATCTTCGCGTGTGAACACCTGGGATATCTGCACGCCTACTATGCTTTCATGCAGATATGCATTAAGGTTAGAGCTTTTGTTCGATACCTTCTGCCATGCCTTGCGCTGGTGGTTCTTTATGAATATGATTATCGCCGCATATATCGGAAGTCCGCAGAGCACCACAAGCGCCAGCTGCCAGCACAGGAAGAACATGAACACCACGATTATGAGCAGGTTCACCATTTCAAGTATGAAGTTGATGATACCGTTTGTCATAAGGTCTGAAATGCTGTTTACATAGTTTATCACGCGCACAAGTATCTTTCCGTGAGGGCGGCTGTCATAATATTCAAAGGGCAGCTCCTGCATATGCTTGAAAAGGTCACGGCGTATGTCATATACTATGTCCTGACCGACGCGTGTCATCATTTTTGCACGCTTCTGCGAAAGCAGCACGCTTGTGACGATGCACAGGAACAGTGCCGCCGCACACCCTATCAGATATGGTATCCTCTCAGCGGTCATGCAGTTATCCACCGCATATTGTATGATAAGCGGAGACAGCAGCGATACTACGGCTGCGGCAACGCTTATGAGCAGAGAAAGCGCAATGGTCTTCTTGTATTTTCCGGCATATACAAGCGCTCTTCTGAGATGCTTTATGTCAAAAGGCGTTTCAAGAGTCTCATCGATATCAAATTTATTTCGTGCCATTCATATCACCGCCCTTACTTCTGAAGATCATACACTTCACGGTAATAACCGTCAAGCTGTATGAGTTCTTCATGTGTTCCGCACTCGGCGATCGTTCCGTTTCTGAGTACGATTATCTTGTCCGCGCGGCAGGCTGTCGAGATCCTCTGCGCGATCATTATTTTGGTACACGGGAAATCCAGTTTTCCGAGTGCGTCCTGGATATTCTTTTCGGTCTCGAGATCGACAGCGGACGTGGTATCGTCAAGAATGAGTATAGACGGCTTCACCGCAAGCGCGCGTGCAAGCGATATCCTCTGCTTCTGACCGCCGGAAAGTCCGACTCCGCGTTCTCCGATTATCGTATCATATCCGTCGGAAGTCTTTCTGATGAATCCGTCAGCGTCCGCTGCTTTCGCGTATTTTTCAACTTCTTCCTGCGGAAGATCTATATTGCCGAAGCTTATGTTTCCCTCGATCGTGTCCGAATACAGCAGAACGTCCTGAGTTGCAATTCCTATCGAACCCCTGAGCTGTTTCAGCTTCATCATTCTTACATCGTGACCGTCAACGAGCACCTGACCGCCGCTGACATCGTATATTCTCGGGATAAGGTCGATCAGCGTGGTCTTGCCGCTTCCGGTAGCGCCCATTATCGCAATAGTCTCTCCGGGTTCAGCAGTGAAGCTCACGTCGTGCAGCACCTGGGTATTTCCGTATGAGAAAGAGACATTTCTGAATTCGACACGTCCCTTTATGCGTCCTTCGACCTCTTCGGCATCTTCACGCTCGACTATGAAAGGCTTTCCGTAATACAGCTCGATTATCTTATTTGCGGAGGCTGTAAAGCGCTGGTAATCGTTTATGATGTTTCCGAGGGTGCGCATTGGGTTTGATAGCGTCCATATAAGTCCCGAAAATGCGGCATACTCTCCGAATGTAAGTCTGCCGAGTGCAACAAAGATACCGCCGAACAGCAGACATACAACGCTCAGGCTCTGGGCTGTTATTTCCAGACCGGGGAAGAATTTCAGCCATGTGAACGCTGCTTTTTTGTTTGCTTCATTATATGCCTTATTAGTCTTGTCAAAGCGTTCTATCTCGGTATCTTCTCTCGCAAATGCCTTGACAACGCGGTTTCCGGAGATATTTTCCTCTGCCCGTGTATTCATATCGGAGAGTTTTTCTCTCAGATCTACATAGAACGGTCCTACTACTCTTTTGAATCCGCGCGTTATCAGAAGAATGACCGGCGTAAGTATAAGCATACACAGCGCCATGAGCCAGTCGATAGTAAAGAAATATATCATAGTTGCCGAAAACAGTACGATACATTCGAGGGTGGTCTTGATGATCCACGCTATAGAATGGCGCACCATTTCGAGGTCGCCGGTAACAACGGTCATGATATCGCCTGTGCGGTGGCGGTCGTAGAACGGCGCGTCCTGCTTTTCTATGTTGTCGAAAAGTATTTTGCGCACACGGTAGATAATTCCCTGAGATGCGTGCTCATAGCACATATTTGAGGAATACTGGATAACACAGCGCAGCAGAGTGAACCCTACCATCATCACAAGCATGAATATAAGCCTGTCAACGCCGGTGCGGAGATTCTCAGCGGCCTCCTCGCCCACAAGAAAAGTATCTATTATCTGCTGTGTCAGATACGGGGAAATTATGTACATCGCCTGTGATATCACAGTCATACAAAGAGCCGCACAATATATGCCCCTGTCACCCTTCATGTTCTTCCACAGCCATCGGATCATAAACATATAGTATCACCGCCTTGAGGTTTGTCAGATGCTTATAGCTGCCAAAATCAGACTGAGACTTTATATTATCACATAATTATTAAAAAATCAACACTTTTTCTCAATTTTCACACAGATTTTATCTGAGAAGTCAAAAAAAGCACGAACCGTATCTGTCCGTGCTTTATGGTATGAATAGACTCCGGAGTTCAGCGACGAAGCGAGTCGCCTTTCAGGAGGGTGAGGGAAAGGGGGTCTGGGGGAAAGGGAGAGGGAAACTCATTTCCGCGTTCGGAAATGGGGTTCCCTCTTCCTCCCCCGCATCTCAAGCGGAGCGACTGCCTCTCAGGCAGAGCGTGCGGATCTCAGCGCTCTCATGGAATTGAGGATAGCGATGACAGCCACTCCGACATCGGCGAAAACGGCGAGCCACATATTTGCGATGCCGAGGGCACCGAGTATCATAACTGCAAGCTTTACCGCAAGGGCAAAGACTATATTCTCTCGGACTATTCTCATAGTACGGGACGCTATGCGCATAACTTCGGGGATCTTTCTGAGATCGTCGTCCATAATAACTATATCCGCAGCTTCTATGGCTGCATCTGAGCCCATGCTCCCCATTGCTATCCCCACGTCGGCACGGGCAAGTACCGGTGCGTCGTTGATACCGTCGCCGGCAAATGCCAGCTTTCCGGCAGTACTGTCTTTCAGCAGCTCTTCCACTTTTTGGACTTTGTCGGCAGGGAGAAGCTCTGAATAGTGCAGATCTATGCCAAGCTGTGCAGAGATCGCGTCAGCTTCGGCTTTGCGGTCGCCCGTAAGCATAACGCAGCGCTCCACACCTGCTTCTTTCAGCTGTCTGATCGCGTCTGCGGAACCCTCTTTTATTCCGTCAGATATGATGATGACACCCCTGTATTCTCCGTTTTCGGCAGCATACACCGCCGTGCCGCTTCCGCTGTATGCGGCAGCAGGAATGTTATTATTACGCATAAGCGCGAGATTGCCGAGCAGAACCGTGCTGCCGTCGATCACTGCCTTTATGCCGTGTCCTGCGATCTCTTCCACCTCAGATACACGACCGGCATTTATCGGTTTGCCGTATTCCTCACAAATGGATACGGCGATGGGGTGGGTCGAAAAGCTCTCGACGTGTGCGGCAAGCTCTGAAAGTTTATCACGCGTGCAGCCGGACGGCTCGATGCTGCTCACCTTGAACTCACCCTTTGTGAGAGTTCCGGTCTTGTCGAACACAACTGTCTTTATTTCCGAAACGGCTTCAAGATAGTTTCCGCCCTTTACAAGTATTCCCGCCTTTGATGCTGCTCCGATACCGCCGAAAAATCCAAGCGGCACCGATATAACAAGCGCACACGGGCAGGATATTACCAGAAAGATGCAGGCGCGCTTTATCCATTCTCCCCATTCACCGCCGAACAAAAGCGGAGGGATCACCGCAAGCAGAAGCGCGGCGATAGTTACAGCAGGCGTATATATCTTAGCAAAACGGGTAATGAATTTTTCGGTCTTTGCTTTCTTGCTGCCGGCATTTTCGACCAGTTCGAGGATCCTCGCAACTGTCGAGTCCTCGTAGGCTTTTGTTGTGCGGACTTTAATTGTACCGCTGCCGTTGATGCAACCGCTTATCACTTCATCTCCCACAGATGCGTGACGGGGTGCGGATTCTCCGGTGAGCGCCGAAGTATCGAGCATAGTCTCGCCTTCGGTTATAACCCCGTCAAGTGGGATCCTTTCACCCGATAGTACCACTATGATACTGTCAGGTTCCACATCATCGGGATCGACCTGTTCAAGCCCGCCGTTCTGTTCGATATTTGCATATTCGGGCGCAATATCCATAAGATCGGATATCGAACGTCTTGCTTTTCCGACAGCTACACTCTGGAAAAGCTCTCCTACCTGATAGAAAAGCATTACCGCAACGGCTTCGGAATACTCTCCGATGCAGAACGCCGCAACTGTAGCGATGATCATGAGAAAATTCTCATCAAAAACCTGACCGTGACTGATATTCTTTGCAGCTTTTATAAGGATATCATAGCCTATCAGCGCATACGGGACGGCAAAGATCAGTATTTCAACCCATACAGGCAAAGGCTCGAATACTCCGATATGCTCCGGGATCATAAGTCCCGCGAACAGCACGAAGGTAATGATTATGCGGATAAGCGTTGCTTTCTGCTTTTTGGTGAGGTTTTTCATCTTACATAAGGATAACGCAGTCAGGCTCGACCTTGCTGCAAGCCTTTTTAGCTTCCTGCATTATTTCATCAAAACGGTCGTCCTCGGCTTCTATCGTGAGTTTCTGCATCATAAAGTTTATCGATGCATCTATGACTCCCGGTATCTTCTTTATAGCTTCTTCCATTTTTGCCGCGCAGTTAGCGCAATCAAGATCCTGTAATTTGTATCTTTTCTTCATATAAAAAGCTCCTTTCAAAAACAGTTGAACAACCGTTCAATTGTATTGGTAAAATTTTTAGCAGGATCCCCTGCCTGAAATATAGTACAACAAATTATGAACATTTGAACTATGGTTCAATTATAACTCTTAATATATGATTTGTCAATAGGTATATAGAATCTTTTTTGGGGCTTCGCCCCACACCCCGAACCGAGGGGGCTTTCCGATCGCCCCCTTGAACCCCTTCGGTTTATGGGGCTTCGCCCCATACCCCGAACCAAGGGGGCTTTCCGGTCGCCCCCTTGAACCCCTTCGGTTTATGGGGCTTCTCCCCACACCCCGAACCAAGGGGGCTTTCCGGTCGCCCCCTTGAACCCCTTCGGTTTATGGGGCTT
>CAMOKN010000314.1 GCA_946617595.1 uncultured Clostridia bacterium | reverse complement strand
TTTTCGTCAAGAGAAAGCTTTTTAAGATCATCGGACGTTATATTTTCCGACAATATCATATTTTCTTTTCCTTTCAGACATAATATGTAGCTGTCACCATACCGGGAAGATAAGTCCGATAACAATACCGAGCAGCGCACCGCACATTACCTGTATCGGTGTGTGGCCGACAAATTCTTTCAGTTCTTTTTTCTCGCCGCCGTCATCTTCAGACTCGATATCTATTTCATCGTTGAGCTTCTCGATGACCTGAAGATCGAGCTTATCGAGTATCCTTCGCATACGGTTTATCTCTCTTGCGTGCTGTCCGGCTTCTCTTCGCACTCCGCAGGCATCATACATAACTATGAAAGCAAAGCACAGCGCAAGTGCGGCCTCGACAGAGCCGAAGCCCTCTTTACGGCAGATCATTATGGCAAGAGTGCTGACGAATGACGAATGCGATGAAGGCATCCCGCCGGCTCCCCATAATCTGTCGATCTTGAAAACGTGATACTTTATCGCATAGAATACGACTTTCAGCGCCTGAGCAATAAACCAGCTCGCTACCGCCGCGAGCAGAACGCAGCTTACTAAATCCTTAAATTCTTTCATTTTTTTCCACCGCTTATCCGATCATTTTTTTCTTTCAAGAAGCATTTCCGTCAGCTGCTTCAGAAACGTGCTGTCATCAAACGCCTCAAGTGCTCCGAGGGCTTTTTCTGTGTATTCAGCGGCTGCTTTTTCCGCTTTTTCGATACCGTAGATCCGGACGTATGTGTTCTTGTCCTCACGTTCGTCGCTTCCGACCGGCTTTCCGAGCACTTCATCACTGCTTGTCACATCAAGTATATCGTCGATTATCTGGAAGGCAAGTCCGAGATTTTCGGCAAATTCAGAAGCCTTCTGTGCGTACAGCTCTTCTTTTCCGCTCTCCGCGCAATATACTCCGCAAAGGCACGCCGCTTTTATCAGCGCAGATGTTTTCATAGAATACATCGCAAGCAGCGTCTCTCCGTCAGTCGGTCTGGAACCCGGATCCGTATCTATCTGCTGACCGCCGATCATTCCTTCTGTCCCGCAGCAGTGTGCAAGAGCAGCAATGCACTTTACGGCAGCCTGAGGAGATATTTCCCGCGAAGATGCGATCATCTCAAACGGCAGTATCATAAGTGCGTCGCCGGCAAGCACAGCAGTAGTCTCGCCGAACGCCTTGTGGCAGCTCGGTTTTCCCCTTCGCATATCATCGTTGTCCATGCACGGGAGATCATCGTGTATCAGCGAGCAGGTATGCATATACTCAAGCGCACACGCCGCATCTGCCGCTTTCTCCGGATCTCCTCCGCACATCTCGCAGAATGCCAGCACAAGCACCGGTCTTATGCGCTTTCCGCCGGCAGAAAGACTGTATTTTGAAGCTTTTATGACTTTTCCCTGCGGGATATCTTCCGGCGGGAAAATATCATAAAGCCGTTTTTCAGTCATTTCTATGTATTTTTTCAGTCTTTTTTCCATTTATACCCTCTCGGTACAGCGGCTTATACGCTGCCGCCGTTATCTATCTTTTCTATTTCAAGCTTAGCGCTGTCGATATCCTTCTTGCAGATCTCAACGAGCTTTGCGGCTTCGGAATACAGAGCCACCGCCTTTTCAAGCGGGATATCACTGTTATCCATTTCCGACGAGATCTCATTGAGCCTTTTGTATGCTTCTTCAAACTTCATAGATAAGATTCCTTTATTTTTCAACGTCTTCCGCGACCGCATCTATCACGCCGTCGGAAAGCCTTATTTTCAGCTTATCGCCTTTTTTTACATCGTCAGTACTTATCAGCGCTTTTTCGCCAAGATAAGTTATTGAATATCCCCTCATAAGTACGGCAAGCGGATTCAGCGCTTCTATCACCGCCGCTGTGTGTGCAAACGAACGTGACTTACTCTCCACAGCCGCTGCAAGCTGCGACCTGATACGCTCATAAACCGCCAGGAGCCGGTGCTCATCTCCCATAAGCCGCTGCTTCGGACTTTTTATCCTGATACTTGTATCGACCGTTCTCAGCGCCGCAGTCTTATTTTCTATAACACGGTTCAGCTGCCTCCCGACAGATGCCGCCCGGCTGTCCAGCAGAGAGAAAAGCTCGCCCTTGTCCGGGACCGAAAGTTCCGCAGCCGCACTCGGAGTGGGTGCGCGTTTGTCTGCCGCGAAATCCGCCAGAGTGAAATCAGTCTCATGCCCGACAGCTGAGATAGTCGGGATACGGCTCCCGAAAACCGCCCTTGCGACAGCTTCACTGTTAAATGCGGAAAGATCTTCCGAAGAACCTCCGCCCCTGCCGAAAATTATAGTATCCGCATCAGTTTCGTTTGCAAGTCTTATCGCTGAAACTATAGAATCCGGAGCGTACTCGCCCTGAACGACAGCCGGAATGACAGTTACCCTGACCTGCGGACACCGCCTGCCGATTATGTTCAGGATATCCTGAAGCGCGGCTCCTGTCTCACTGGTTATGACGCAAATTCTTGACGGAAATGCCGGTATAGGCCGCTTCTGAGCAAATACACCCTCTGATTCGAGCTTGTTTTTAAGCTTCTCGAATGCAGCGGAAAGTGCTCCCTCACCGCCGCTCATTATCTCCGAAACATATATCTGATACTGCCCCGCCTGTTCATAACACTTTACCGAACCCCTCACAGTGACAGCCATGCCGTCCTCCGGCATGAATCTGAGTTCCTGCGCAAACGAACGGAACATCACTGCTCTGACAGACGAATTTTCGTCTTTCAGAGTGAAGAAGATATGACCCGACCGCGAGTTTACGGTAAAATTCGAGATCTCACCTTTTACGCAAAGATCCGAAAAGCTTTTTTCTCCGCTCAGCATGAACGAGATCTTTCTGTTCAGCTGAGTTACGGTCACTGTAAAAGGCTTGTTATTCAGCATCTTTTCCGGTATGTTTCAAGTAGTTCCCAAGTACGCCGTTTATGAACGAACTGTCCTGCTTGTCTGAATATTTCTTTGCAAGCTCCACCGCTTCATTTACGGCACCTTTCGGCGGGATCATATTTTCTCTGTATATGATCTCATACAGCGCAAGACGGAGTATGGTCTTGTTTATCTTCGGTATTCTTCCGACTTCGCGCTTTTCGCTGTATTTTGAGATGATCTCATCAAGCTCACCATACTTTTCTATGACCTGATCCGCTTCTTTTATCATTTCGCCGGTCACAGACATCTCATAAGCTTCTTCGCAGGCTTCGGCAGATTCTTCCGGTGATCCTCCGGTCACTTCATTCTGATACAAAAGCAGGAACACGCCTTCTCTTATCTCACGTCTTGTAAGCTTTTCACTCATTTATGTTCTTATCTCCATTCCTTATGAACGTCAAGCAGCCCTCCGCATTTTGCACGATACGGAGGGTGCCATGTCATTTACTTTTTACGCCGATGACCTTTACATTCACCTTTGAGACGGTGATACCGGTCATATTCTGCACAGAGGACTTTACGTTCTCCTGCACCTTCTTTGATACTTCAAACGCCTTATGTCCTATCTCGGTGATAACTGAGATCTCGATAACTGCCGAATCTCCGCTGAACTTCACTTTTATCGGAGACACAAACTTTTTCGCGAGCGGAGCGTCAGCCATTACGGCAAGCTTATTTGCCGAACTGAGCGCAACTCCCTCGATCTCCGATGCAGCTGTCTCTGCGATACTTACGATGACAGCAGAAGAGACTTTGAGTGTTCCTACAGAACTACCGGTCTGATTTTCCATATGTACGACCTCCGAATTTTGCGGTATTGCCTTTATCCTGAACGGGCTTTGATCTATGGACTATACCGTGCAAAGAGCGTGCAGATGTTCTGCACCCTGAAAATTTCAGCGGCGAAATGTCTGCCCGATGCGGTCAATGCACTAAAAAGCTCTTTATACTGCGCCATTGAGCAGGTTCCCGGCTCTTTGTATGATATTGTCTAAACTATTATACCACAAAATTTCAAAATGTACAACTATTTTATTTCAACAATTGTAATATTTTCGGCAGGTATGGCAATTTCACCTAAAAGTGTGCTCTTAATTTGTGCAGCCTGTGCAGTATTAAGCCCCTCAGTCTTGACAATAACGTTTGCCGTACTGCTTGTGAGATAGCAGAGCGCATCTGAAAATCCCTGTGCTTTGAGAAGATTTTCAACTTTTGTTTCTGTCTCGATGTAACCGCTGACTGCAAGTACATCGTCCGCGATTACCGCAAGCTCGTCGCTTGTACTGTCACCGCCGTAGTAGAAGCTCTGGAGCACCTCGATGGATTCGTCACGGCTGTGCTGTTTGTCGAGCCTTGCCTGTGCAAAATAATCGTCAGATGTTGTTGCGGATATTGAGACTTCATCGTTGCCTGCTTTATTGTCAACAAATCTGATCTCACCGTAAGTCGCAGTTTCGGTTTCTTCTTTTTTCGCAGTCTGAACTTTATTGTTCCCCGTGAACAGGAAATTCACATAGACAGCGGCTCCGAGAAGCACCGCAAGTCCTGCTATAAGGATCTGTTTTCTGCCTATGATAAGATTGAGCCTTTTCTTGTTGAATTTCATTGTTGTGTTCCTCCTGTTGAGATATTGATGATATAAGGGACTGATGCTCTTATAAGCCGCCACGATCCTGTTCATTATTATCAATAATAAGAACATCTACTTTATGACGCTTATGTGCAGCGAATTGATGCCGAACACACCCGATACGGCATCAACGACCTTTGATTTTACAGCAAAGCTGTCACCTCCGTCACATACAACGATCACGCCCCTTACCTTCGGAGCCGTCACAGACAGCAGCATATCGGCATTCTTCCCGTATTCGGTCTGCTCAGATGTATCGAGAGTAACCATTACACGGACACTTCCGACACCGTCTATATGCGACAGTATCTCCGTAAGACGCTGTTCAAGCCTGTTTTCATATCCCGAAAGCATCTCCGAAACTTCTGCGGTATGCGCCGTGCTTTTCTGGGAATTACGTGTGAACACTCCGCCGAATGCGATGATAATTACAAGCACGGCTCCCGCAATAAGCACAGCTCTGATGAATTTATCATTTTTCAGCAGCTCTTTGATCTCTCCAAAGCCGATAACAGCTTTCATTGGACACCTTGTTCCTTCCGTGACAGCGAAGAAAGTTCCGCAGTCACTTTTATTTTTGTTCCTGTAATATTTCGGGTAAGAACAACCGCTTTTTCCGCATTCTGCTCATACTCTTTTCTTCCGAAAACAAGCTTTATTTCATTAATAGATATGCGTCCGTTGTCCGAAATATTAATGTCGATGTAAATTTTTTCGGGTGAGATCCCCTCTTCCGCGAGTGCTTCTTTTATCCTGCTGCGCAGCTCTCTTGCTGTCTCTTCTGTTACGGTGTTGTCAAGCTGTACGGAGTAGTCGTTATATGACATATCCGCTTCAATAATATCGGATATATCCCAGAACGGCACAGCTCCGCTTATAGCGTTGATGACAGTTAGTACAAAAAAACATGACACCAGCAGCCTTATCTGAACTCCGAACTTCTCTGTCGGAGCAAGCGCCTTATATACCGCTGTCATTATCGCAGCCGCGCATATTGACATCAGGACTTCTTTCATATTATCATTCCTTATGAACGGCAAAATGTCAGCAGTATTGCTGTTGCGATCGTAATGAAAACGAACAGGCACGAAAGTGCCGCAAGCACCACCGACATAACGTTTGATGCCGATTTAATTATCCTTCCGGTGTCATTGCAGCCGAACAGATCGCTCACGATTCCGGCTGCAAAAAGAAAAAACCTGTAGCACACCGCAGTTATCACCGGAGGCGCAAGTATGACCGCACCGGCAGCTATGCCGAATCCGCCGACACTCGACTTCATCACGGAGATGCTTCCCGAAACCGTTGAAAGTGCTTCGGAAACCGATCCTCCCACTATCGGAACAGTCGATGCCACCGTGTATTTGAGGGTCTTCATTGCCGCATTGTCCGCAGATGCCGTAATAAGGCTCTGCACCGACAAGATACCGAGAAATACTGTCATTATCAGTCCGAGTCCCCATATCACGAGCTTTTTTATTCCCTCTCCAAGACGGTCAAGAGAAAGGTCCGGATCGACGCTTCCTGCGGCGGTGATGCCGATGATACAGCTCGTCAGCGGCATAATCACAGATGTAATTATTCTCGAAAGTATCTGTATTGCAGATATCGTGAGCGTGCTGAACAGCGCGGCAGACGACGTATGACCGCTGAGTGCGGTAACTCCGGCAATTACCGGTATATATGCAAGCATGAAGTCAGATGCTGCTTCAAAGGTAACGATCGCAGCGCTTAGTATCTCACTCATGTACAGAGAGACTATCACTGCTGCCGAGGCAGATGTTACAAGTGTGTATATGCGTGAATGTGACGCTCCGGCGGTATCGGATATTCCCGAAAGAAGCGATGACAGCAGTATCACCGCAAGTAATGAAGCGAACATCGAAAGCGGCTTTCCGGCATTTCCGGTGAGTGTGGATATCACATAATCCCATATCTCGCCGAGCGACAGATCAGCTGTTCCTCCGGCGGGAGTTATACCGCTTTCATCGAGCTGTTCAGCCGCATCATCGGGGAGCGCATCATACAGCTCGTCCGTTACGAATTCAGCGCTGCATACAAATGAAAACACACATACCGCCGCAAGCAGAGCCGCAATACGCAGCAGAAATCTCATAAGATCAGTTCCTTTACAATTCCCAGTATGCTTCTGAACAGCGGCACCGCGATAAGCAGCACCGCGGTCTTTCCGGCGAGCTCTATCTTTGAAGCGATGGCACCTTCCCCGCTGTCACGGCAGCTTTCGGCTGCAAGCTGAGTTATGATGCACACCGCAAGCGCTTTCATGAGTATGGTTATGTATTCGCTCTCGGTCTGAGCAGAGTCAGCAAGTTCTCCGACAAGTCCGATCAGCGGAGACAATGATGTCAGCACGGCATACAGTATCAGCAGAGAAGCGCTTATGGATACAAACAGCGACGAACCTCCGCCGAATCTTTTCAGTACCGACGATAAGGCTGCCGCGACTATGCCGATACCGACAATAGAAGCAATATTCATATTATTCCTGTATTTTTGAGGTACACTTATAAATTGAATACCTCTCTTATAGTATCGAACAGCGTTCCGATCTCTCCGACGAGCATCATCAGCACTACCACAAGTCCCGCGATCGTAGTCATCATAGCCTGCTCGTCCCTTCCCGAACGCTGGAGCAGCATATTCAGGACTGCGACAATAATTCCCACTCCCGCTATCCTGAAAATAAGATCTATGTCCATAAGCTCCCTCGGTTTCAGATAATTATGATGCCTGCGCCAATACCGCACAGTGCCCAGACACTGAATATCGTGCGGGACTTCTGTATTCTCTCATCGTCCGCTTCTTCAAATGCGCGCGACAGCATCGACATTCCGAGCGACAGCATGGACAGCTGACCTTCGGTATCGCTTTCTCCGAGTCTTTCACCGATGCTGCGCAGTAACTCTCTGTCGCTTTCCGCAAGGAATACCGCTGTGTCGGCGGCATTTCTCCACGCATCTTTCACCTGCATTCCGCCGTGTATGCTTTCCGAAAGGCGCACCGCAAAGGTACAGCGTGAATATGCCGGCTCTGCCAGAGTCTCGCTGAGCAGCTCGGTCATTCTGACAGAGCGGTAGCGTATTTTTACGGACATTTCATCTAACAGTGCGTGAATGCTTTTAAGCTGCTCACACCGCTTTTTCAGAACTGACGAGAACGCGGCTCCTGCCGCGGTACAGATCATTACTGTTCCCGCAGCCGCTAATATGCTCACTTTTGTCCACTCTCCATAATCCCGTGATTTTTCCGATATTTCCGCCCTTTTCCTGCAATGAGATATAGTTCACCGCACCGCAGTCTATGAGGAATTTTACTGCGCTGTTGCATGAAGCTTCGGCGACTGTGCCGCAGTGTGCGGTGATAATAAGCTTCACTCCTCTTCCGGCGCATTCTGCAAGATAAGGATATTCTGTTCCTACTTCATCGCAGATGATGTATTCGGGCGAAAGAGAGCGCAGAGCGCGTATGACACCCTCCTCTTTCGGGAAATGGTCGAGCACATCGCTGTTTATACCTATATCGTTCTGCGGAACACCGTTATATACTGCGGCGATCTCACCGCGTTCATCAATTATCGCAGTTCTTGCAAATGATGAAAGCAGCCTTGCGTAATCCCTGAGCATCGTTGTCTTTGCGCTCAGTGGCGGACCGAGTATCGCAAGTCCTCTGAAATCCTGCTCGAATACAGTCAGACTCATAAGTTTTTCTGCAATGCCCTTATGCTCGGAAGCAATGCGAAGATCTATTGAAGAAATATCTTTTATGGTGGATATCGAGTTGTTCTTTATCACGGCAGTACCTGTGAATCCTGCTCTATGACCTCCTCTGAGCGTTATCCAGCCCTCAGACAGTTCTTTCTCATAGCTGTACAGAGAATAATCACAGAATGATTTTATGCAGTTCATTATATCAGCCGGCAAAGCTTTTGTTCGCACACATACATGGCGTTCGGCAGGTGTCTCTACCGTCACTGGTCTTCCTGCGCGGATCCTTATCTCGCAGGCATTCTCTGCGATGTTCACCGGAACATTCTGCAACTGGTTCATAAATGGCGGCAGCATAGCGGCAGCCTCATAAAATCTTTTTTTTCCGTCCATAATGTTTGTCCGTCCTTTCAGTCAATTCTATGTTGCTGATACAGATTATAGAACAAAAATCTGCTGGGGCTCCGCCCTGCACCCGCTGGGGCGCTGCCCCCGTCCCCGGCAGGG
>CAMOKN010000313.1 GCA_946617595.1 uncultured Clostridia bacterium | reverse complement strand
GCTTTGAAAAGAGAAAATGTGGCAGCCGTGTCGAAGACGAGGAAAGGCTCCGAAGGCTTGCTGGCGCAAGGTGAGGAGACTTGACGAAATATTCGACGCGGATGACTCGTTTTCTCTCAAATGGGTTTTTAGAGGTTCCCAAATGCTTTTTTGACAAAAAGACCCGGTATCAGCTAAGATACCGGGTTTCTGGTCTGTGTGTTATATTTCGGCAATATCCTTCTCGGTAAGAAGTGTGCAGCCTGCCTCTTTCAGTGCTTCAATAGCTGCATCGTTGTTGTCAACGCGGAGTATGAGGCACGCAGAACCCTTCTCCTTGTTTATGAATGCGGCATACATATATTCAACACTGATATTGCTGCTGTAAAGAGTTTTCATGATCGAAGCCATGCTTCCGGGCTTATCATCTGCTGTTACTGCGATAACATTTGCCGCAGATGCTATGAAATTCTTTTCTTTCAGAGTTGAGACTGCCTTATCGGTATCATTTACGATTATTCTCATAATACCGAAATCCTTGGTATCAGCTATTGACACCGCACGGATATTGATGCCTGCTTCTGCAAGAGCCTCTGTTACTGCCGAAAGTCTGCCGGGTCTGTTTTCTACGAAAACGGATAACTGCTTAACTGTCATTTGTGATTCCTCCCATTTATTTATACAAGCTTACGCTTGTCTATAACACGTACTGCCTTGCCTTCCGAACGCGGTATCGACTTTGGCTCTACAAGCGAGATCTTCGCCTTTATGCCGAGTATCTGAACTATGTCGGCGCTCAGTTTCTTTTCAAGTGTTGAGATATCCTTTATAGTATCGCTGAACATATCGTCCGAAAGCTCTACCTTTATTTCAAATGTATCGGCATTTCCGACTCTGTCAACGATTATCTGATAGTTCGGGGTAGCGTTGAAATCCTTGAGCAGAACTGTCTCTATCTGCGACGGGAATACATTAACGCCCTTGATTATGAGCATATCGTCGCTTCTGCCCATAGGCTTTGTCATCTTGACAAGTGTTCGTCCGCAGGAGCATTTCTTCCTCGAAAGCACGCATATATCTCTTGTTCTGTATCTCAGAAGCGGGAATGCTTCTTTGGTTATGCTGGTGAATACAAGCTCGCCCTTTGAGCCTTCGGGAAGTACTTCTCCGGTATCGGGGTCGATTATTTCCGCAATGAAGTTATCTTCGTTTATGTGCATTCCGGACTGTTCTTCACACTCGAATGCAACGCCGGGGCCGCTGGTTTCGGTAAGTCCGTAGATGTCGTAAGCTTTTATTCCGAGAGAGCTTTCTATCTGCTGTCTCATTTCTTCCGTCCATGGTTCCGCACCGAATATTCCGGCTTTGAGCTTTATATCGTCCGGAGTGTAGCCCATATCGTGCAGTGTCTCCCCTATATACGCAGCATAGGAGGGGGTGCAGCAAAGTATAGTTGAGCCGAGATCCATCATAAACTGTATCTGTCTTTCGGTATTTCCCGAAGACATAGGAAGTGTGAGGCAGCCTACCTTATGTGAACCGCCGTGAAGTCCCGCTCCTCCCGTAAAGAGTCCGTAGCCGTATGCGACCTGGCAGATATCGTCCTTTGTCCCGCCTGCCGCGGTGATCGCTCTTGCAACACAGTCTTCCCACATATCCACATCATTCTGCGTATAGAATGCAACGACACGTTTTCCGGTAGTTCCGCTTGTTGACTGTATGCGCACACATTCAGAAAGCGGCTTTGCCAGCAGACCGTAGGGATATCCTTCGCGAAGATCAGCCTTGCTGAGGAATGGCAGCTTGTGCAGATCTTCGATCCCCTTTATATCATCGGGAGTGATGCCCTTTTCCTCCATTTTTTTGCGGTAATACGGAACATTATCCCAAACGTGTTTTACCTGTTTCACGAGACGCTCGCTCTGGAGCTTCTGCATTTCGGAATGTTCCATACATTCTATTTTTTCGTTCCAATAAATTTTACCCACCTGAAGCAGTCCTCCTTGAAAATGTTTAGCCGTTTAAAGTGAAACTTAACAAAATTTATTATAACATATTTTTTCAGTATAGTCAATAATTTTGAACTGTCCGATAAAAATTTCACATTTTAATCATAATTACCTCTGTTCGCGATCTTTAAAAATATTACCGCCGTAATACTACAGCGGTAATATTGAAATAGTCCATTTTTCCCGGTCAGTCTGAAAAGCGTCCGGATAAAAAGCGCAGTATCAGTTTTTGGGGAGGATATTTACGATCTTCTCTCCGAGTTCGGCGAAAGGACGTTTGAACCAGTCTTTTTCGCTCTTTTTTATCAGTATTGTATCTTCCTCGGCGATTCCGAGCTTTTCCATATTAATGGTGAAATCGGTCATGAGGAAGAACTTCCAGCTGTAAACATCTCTCTGATGAGCGATCATTTCTTTGAGCTGGTCATAGGTGCAGTGTGTGCTGGCGTTGTCGCGCCCGAAAACGATTATGGTCATTATCACCTGAGAGGGACGCTCAGGCTCGGGAGTATCTCTGAGCACTACTCCCACATCATACATGAGCTTAGATGTGCGGTCGAGCATTGGACACGCACCGGTGCCGTCATTGGTGAAGCCGAAATCCTTCATTTTTATTTTTTCGAGCGGCTTTTTTTCGGTGTGGATATCCTTGTCGGCTGAGAATCTGATACCGACTACTTCCTGCTGCCTGCCGGTTGATTTCAGGGTGGAAGCAAATTTTGTTATTGCCTTTATCGACTCATCATAATGTTCTTTCGGAACAGAACCGCAGTCAAATGCGAAAAGCTGTAAAGTAAGATTATTGTTCATTTTTGTTATCCTTCCCGGTCCGTATTATTGATTTATTCATAAGGGTACCTCTCAAATGGGTTTTTAGATGTTCCCATAACTATATTGTATCACAAAAAAATGATTTTGTAAAGAAAAATTTTCGGGATATGTCAGTTTATTCGCTCAGGTCCGTATCGAGAGTAATATGGATCGACCAGTCGGGGTACTGTGCTGTGATCTCTGATGTTATCTCTTCATAGAGTTTATTACGATCCACCGAAAAGTCAAGTATAATATCAAATGTTGCCATTTTGGCATCGGTATCCGCATAGAATCCGTGAAATTGAAGCACTCCCTCACGCGACATTACGCGCTTTCGTATATTCTCACGCATAAGCGCAGCTTCATCGTTGGTTGTATTTATGGAGTATATCCCGACCGCTGAAATAATCACCGCGTGTTCGGCATATACAGCGGCGCTTATCTGTCTGCTGATCGCGTCTATTTCAGAAGCGTTCAGGGTATCTTCCACCTCTATGTGTACCGAAGCCACATTGTTGTCCGGCCCGTAATTTGTGATAAAAAGATCATACGCACCGTGAACTCCGGGGATATTGAGTATTGTCGCTTTTATCCCTCTTGCGAGATCGTCGTCTGCTCTTGTTCCGAGAATCTCGTTTACCGCATCAGAGATCATTTCGATGCCCGATTTGATTATGAACAGCGCTATTACAGCACCTACCCATGCTTCTATATTGAATTTGAAGAGCAGATATATTACGGCAGCCACGAGCACCGATGCCGACAGTATAGCATCGCTCAGTGCATCTTCTCCGGAAGCGATGAGAGAGCCGGAATTTACTGCCTTTCCCTTTGACTTTGTGTATATTCCGAGCGCTATCTTAACAACAACAGCTCCGCCGATTATGATAAGCGAAACTATGGAGTAATCGACTTCTCCGGGTGTGATTATCTTCTTCACCGAATCTATGAATGCCGTAACGCCTGCGTAAAGAACTACCGCCGAAACTATGAACGCGCTCATATACTCTATACGCCCGTAACCCATAGGGTGCTTTTTGTTCGGAGCCTTTCCCGCAAGCTTGGTCCCGATTATCGTGATAAGGCTCGAAAGTGCATCGCTCAGGTTGTTTGCGGCATCGGATATTACCGCCGATGAATTTGCCGCGATCCCGACGAATGCTTTGAATGCCACAAGAATTATGTTGGCGATGATACCGATTATACCTGTACGCACTATCACTCTGCTGCGGTCCTGCTGCATAGTTTCAGTGTTTTTGGATCGTGCTGTCATTATAATATCATTTCCTTTTCAATGGATATATATTATCATAATAATATATTTTTCTGAAAATGTCAAGCACAGAAAGCGGCATTAAGGGTACCTCTAAAAACCGCTTTGAAAAGAGAAAATGAGATAGCCGCGTCGAATACAAGGAAAGCCGACGAAGCCGGGCTGGCGCCCGGTTAGGAGGTTTGACGCAGTAGACGGCGTGGATAGCTCTTTTTCT
>CAMOKN010000312.1 GCA_946617595.1 uncultured Clostridia bacterium | reverse complement strand
TATGGTTTTCCGTAGGCGGTTTATTTTTTCGCCCGTATCACCAGAGTTATCATAAAATCCAAATCGTTCGGCACAGATATCATCTCTTTCCTGTCTATGATCGATATCTGCGGAAAGAATACCCATTCCTACGGTTCGCAGATTGACTTTTACTGCTCTCCGATGTACAATGAAGAAAAAACAAGGAGGGTCTTGGAATGGATCAGACAAAAACAGGAAAGTTCATTTCTGAACTTCGCAAGGAAAAGGAAATGACACAAACAGAGCTTGCGGGGATCATCGGCGTAAGTGAAAAAACTGTTTCAAAATGGGAGACAGGACGCGGTATGCCGGAAATATCCACATTGCCTGTCCTGTGCGAAACTCTCGGAATAAGCGTAAATGAACTGCTTACAGGAGAGAGGGTTCCCGCGGAAAGCTATACCGAGCAGGCAGAAGAAAATATGGTAACACTGCTGAAAGACAGCAAAAGCTACAACAAGGATAGATCTGTGTTTTCGGCTGCTGTACCCATAATAACTGTGACTGCAATTATCCTCATTTTGATACATTCGTGGGGACAGGGAATGTATATGTGGTTCATAGACTTACCTTCAATAATCGTGATCTTTGTAATAACTACAGTATTTCTTATAGCATCTGGCTGCTACGGCGATATCTGGAAAGCGTTTATTTATTCGGCAGGTTTCGGCACTCCGACAGAGGAACAGCTTTTGAATTCATTAACAGCGGTAAGACTTGCGGGAAAAACTATGCTCGCCTCGGGTTCTTTGCTTGCTATGATCTCAGCGATAAATTCACTTATGTTATTTGCTGATATCGATATTTTTCTGCTTGCTATGGCAATGGTGGCGCTCGAACTTCTTTACGGTCTTCTGGGGTATCTCCTGTCTTTGCCGATAAAAGCGAGGATCGAACGGGAGATCGTAAAAATGCATTAACTGCTTCACAAAGTCAGTAATAGCTTTTTGCAGTTCAGCTCAGAAAGCAAACACAGCGGCAAAAATCCCGTCCGGGTTTTCCGAGACGGGATTTTGGCTGTTTTATTTATCGTATCAGTCAAACTGTTCTGAGGCAGATTTAAGAAGCTCGATTATCGGGAGATGCTGAGGACAGACTCCTTCACACTGACCGCAGGCGATACAGTCACCGGCACGCGATACCGGAGCTATATGGCTGTTGTAGAAATTCTTTGCGCGCCAGTCGCTGCCATAGATTCTTTCGGCATTAACAAGGCTGAAAATATCGGGGATCTTTATGCCCTGCGGACAGCCGTCACAGCAATACCTGCACGATGTGCAGCCGATAGTCGGCTTGCCGAGCATTATTTCTTTTGCTTTTTCGATAACTTCCTTTTCTTTCTCCGAAAGAGGCTCAAAAGCTGTGAATGTCGAGATATTATCGGTCATCTGCGCTTCATTGGACATACCGGAAAGTATCGTCATAACTCCGGGCAGCGAACCGACAAACCGCAGAGCCCACGATGCCGCAGATGCACCAGGTCTTTCGGCATTGAAAAGATCGAGTATCTCCGGCACGGGAGAAGCGAGAGTACCACCCTTGACCGGCTCCATAATTATGATCGGGATATTTCTTTCATGCAGTATCTCATACAGCTTTCCCGACGCTATGACAGGGTTGTCCCAGTCGGCGTAGTTGAGCTGTATCTGCACAAATTCAACTTCCGGGTGATCGTCGAGAAGCTTTTCGAGCAGAGCCGGTGAGCCGTGGAATGAAAAGCCGAAGTGCTTTATCTTCCCCTCTTCCCTTTTCTTCACGCCCCACTCAAAGCAGTTCAGACGCTCGTATGTATTGTAATTTCCGCCTTCCTCGATAGAGTGAAGAAGGTAGTAGTCGAAATAATCCACGCCTGCACGCTCACGCTGTATATCAAATATCCTGTCGCGGTCTTCCTCAGTCTTGAGTTCCCAAGCCGGGAGCTTGGTAGCAAGATAAAAGCTGTCACGCGGGTAGCGCTTTACCACGCATTCCCTCGCTGCCACTTCCGACCGTCCTCCGTGATATACATAAGCCGTATCGAAGTAGTTGAGACCTGCCGACATATACTTATCAACCATTTTACAGACGTCATCGTAATTGATCGCGCCGTCCTTTTCCGGCAGTCTCATAAGTCCGAATCCGAGCTTCGGCATCTTTGCGGTATCAATAGCCATATTGACCTCCTTGTTATGAATGCGGCATCTCTCCGCCGTTTACAGGCAGAGAGATGCATCAATGCTGAATGAATGATCAGCCGATCTTTCTGAAAACAGGAATAACGTCGAGAGGTGCGGGGACTGTGACTGTCTTTCCACCGTCAAATACCTGCTTATCCTCAAGAGATTCCCACTTTCCGGCAGGCAGATAGACTTCACGCTCTCTTGCGCCCAGCTCCATTACCGGAGCAACGAGATACTCGGAGCCGAACATGAACTGCTCGGGAAGATCCCAGCACTTCTTATCCTCCGGGAACTCATAGAACATCGTTCTGATAAGCGGTGCGCCTGTCTTTGCAGTCTCTTCCATAAGCGAAGCAACATAGTCCTTCAGCGACAGACGTACATCGAGATACTTCTTCATTATATTGAAGCATTCGTCGCCGTAGCTCCAGATCTCATTCGGGTGACCGGTATAGAGATATCCGCCGCCGAAATCCCTGTCGTCGAGAGCCGGGATATCCCAGTCCGGACCGCGGTTGCCGTGCATACGGAATACCGGGCAGAACACACCGAACTGATACCAGCGTATAAGAAGCTCAATGAAGTCGGGGTCACTGCTGTCCTCGGTCATAAATCCGCCAATATCCGTTGTCCACCACGGTATTCCCGCAAGTCCCATGCTCTGACCCGCAATTACCTGATCCCTGAACGACTCGAAATTGGACTGCACATCGCCTGTCCATACAAGTCCGCGGTATTTCTGACCGCCTACCCATGTGGAGCGCACAAGGCTTACGAAATCGTTATTGCCGTCGGCGGTAAATCCGTCGTAGAACGCTTTCAGATACATCTTCGGGTATTCGCAGCCCACCTTCGAGCCGCGTCCGCTGTAGTAGCGGTAGTTGTCAAAGTCGTATGTGGTGCTGTCAGGCTCGGAGTTGTCAAGCCAGAAGAGGTCTATGCCGAGTTCGCGGTAGTTTCTCTTGCAGCACTGCCAGATATAGTCTCTTGCTTCGGGATTGAAGAAATCCACGGTGCCGCAGTCGCCCTGGTAGTCGTAAGTCTGTATGGAGCCGGTCTCTGTGGTGCTTAAAAGTCCGTGCTGATCCATTGGGTAGTAGTTCTCGCTGCGCTTGTCAACGGACGGCCATACCGAAACCATCACCTTTGTTCCCATAGCGTGGAGCTCGTCGGTCATAGCCTTGACCTTATCCTTCGGCCAGTACTTTTCGTCGAACTTCCAGTCACCCTGATAAGGCCAGTGGAAGAAGTCGATGACGATAACATCGAGGTGAATGCCAAGCTCCTTGTATTTTCTTGCAACTTCGAGGACTTCCTCGGGGGTGCGGTAACGGAGCTTGCACTGCCAGAGACCGAGATAATCCCTGCTCATTACGGGAGCGCGTCCCACACACTCGGTATAGTTCTCAACGATCTTCGCGGGAGTCTTGTCCGCGGTGATCCAATAGTCCACCATATCCGATTCGTCGGAGATCCACTTTGTTATGTTCTTACCGAATGCCGCTTCGCCGGTAGCGGGATTGTTCCAGAGCATACCGTAACCGCGGTCGGAAATAACGAACGGAACGGAGACCTGGGAATTGCGCTGTTCAAGCGGAAGAACGCAGCCCTTGAGATCGAGTATGGGCATCTGATACTGACCCATTCCGTACAGCTTTTCGTCCGGATCCGACTCAAAGCGGACAGTGATCCTGAAATCATCGGAAGAATTGCCCTTGTATTCGCGGGAGAAGATCTTGTAGCAGATAGACTCCTTTCGTATCGAACCGCCGTAGCAGCTGTAATATTCCTGGAGAATAAGCTTGCTGTCGTGATAGAAGCAGATAATGCCGACTTCGTTGACGGTAGCTTTTATATGCCCGTTTGATATCTCGGCACAGCGCTTCTCGCTGTCTATTGCGATATTCGAGTTGTGGCTGACTTCTTCGGTAAGCGCATGCGCGTGTTCCGGCATACGGTTCAGCTTCGTTGCGCGTACTCTCAGCGCGTTTCTGCCCCAGCCCTCTATCCTGAGTGTTTCATTGCGCAGTCTTACGATCAGCGCCCCGTCGTCATCATAAAATCTTATCATGTCATTACTCCTCCGGTAACCGGCAATTATTGAATAATTATATTATAAATGATTTACGGACAAATTGCAACAATTTTGCCAAATTTATTTTCTGTTATTGCGAAATGCTTATATATATGATATAATAAATGTGTTCAACTTGTCTTTCAGACTTGTTGAGCAGACTTTAATTAAAAAAATATTTG